>NZ_QGSW01000082.1:0-20173 GCF_003176715.1 Micromonospora sp. S4605 | reverse complement strand
CCAGGCCCCGGACGCCCACCCGGCTCCACCAACCGCAGGCCGGCGCCCCGCCACGACGTCGGCAAAACGATCAAACGTGACCGGAGCATCACCGCACGTAAACGGCGCACGGGTTAAACGACAAGCTTAGTGGTCGGCGGCGGGTCGGCGGCGAACGACACGACGGCGTCGAAGCCGAGGGGGCCGGTCATCGCCAACGCCGTCTTGGTGAACAGGTCGGGCACGGTGAGGTGTCCGAGTAGGGGTGTAACCGGTCTGGCCTGAAACGCCGAGCCCTGGAGGGCTTGGCGGGAGGACAGGCTATGACTGCAGATCATCGAGTCTGTGCTGAAAACGATGGATACCAGTGGTAGGCGCAGCAGCTCGTGGCGCAGGCCGTCGCTGAGGCTGTGGACCTGGTGGGTCCGGATGTGTCGCTGTCCTCCAGGCTGCGGGCGTTGACGAGTTTGCGCACCGTGGCCAGGTGCAGTCCCAGTTTGCGCCCGATCGCGGCCTTGGACATGCCTTGGGCTGCCAATTTCTGCACGGCGGTGTAGTGCTCGCGTAACCCGGGTCACGATCTTCTCCGGTAGTGGCGGCACCGCCTGCGGCGGGTGTTGTCCTCGGGCGGCGACTGTACTGGCGGGTGAGCCGGGCGCGGTTGGCGTTGACACTCTTCTCTCTCGATGACTGGCACGCTGGTAGGGCGCTCGCGCCACTGATCAATCAGCGGAGCCCGGGCGACCAGCGCCAGGGTGGGCGCGGTGGCGGAGCCTCTGACGGTCTTGCCGGAGCCTGGCCGACGACGGTGGTTCGCACCATCGGGTGACGACGCAGGAACAACACCAGCTCGAAGCCGAGGTGGGCGACAATCAGGGCAGTGGCAATGCCGGCCTGCGTCATCCGCCATGCACGGCCAGCCACACCACGGCGGGGGCTCCGACGACAACCACCGCGGTGGCCACCTCGGCGCGACGTCCTCCAGTCGGCGGGCGCGCCGGGGTGGGCCGGCCAGCGGAACGCGGTGTACGGGCGGGCCGGCGGTCACCGAAACCCGGCGGCGGGTGTCCTCTTGGCGTACCACGGGACGCGCCTCAGAGATGACGGACCAGCCTCAGGTCGCGGACCAGGGCGTGCCGCCGGGTCGACGTGGTCGGCGTCGTGCTGACACGTGCACCGCGCCGTCGTCACCTACGCGCTCGCGCAAGCTGGTTCGGTTTCGTTTCGGGCCGCCGCGACCGTCGCGCACCGGCTACCGCGACTGTCCGGACCGGGTCAGCGAGCACCACTCGTGTATCGCCAGCAGCGTAAACAACGCCGTCGCCCGCACCATGCAGCTCGCGGCGATTGGGGCTGCTGCCGGGCGATCGGCCTATGCGCCGGACCAGTACACCGAGGCAGGCCGCTGACAGATACGTTCCACGCGAAATGTGGCTCACCACCGCCCCGGCTGTGCTCGGTTGTCGTCACCGCTGGTCGTGATCGCTCTGTTCCAGGTCACGGCTATCTGGTCGTCCCACCCCGGTGACGCGGTGTGGGTCGGAGAGCAGGGACAGGACATCGCCGTGCGGTGGCGGTGGTCTGCGCCGTCGAGCATGTGGATGGGCCGGCGGCCGAACAGCCTGCACCGGTCCCGAGACCGCCGAGTGCCGTCGCACGTACCGCTCGTCGTAGAAGAACCGCACCACGTCGGCCACGCAGCGCGACCGCGCGCAGGCCCGTCACACGGGTCTGGACACAGGGCCCCGCCCTCGCGCCGGCCGCAAGGCGTAGCCGTTGTGCACCAACCCGAGGAGTGTCGTCCAGGTACGGTCCGCGCGGCTTGATGAGTGTGCGATGCCCACTGCGCCGGCGGACCCGAAACGCTCGACGGGACGGACACTCTACCGGCTGACGAGCACCGGCAGGAATCGCCTGCTGACGTGGGCGGGCGCTTTCCGCCGCCAGCAAAGGCGGCTGGACGGCGCAATGTCGCGGTCAGCGACCGGCACATCCGGAACCGCAACCGCCGCATCCCCCGGCTCGTTGATTCCCACGGCGGCTTGGCGGAAGCAGTTCACGGCCTCGCCGACCGATTGTCTGAAATACCGAAGAACACGAACAGGCAGGATGCACGTGAAGGTAGCAGCGCAGGCGTACGCCTTCTCCCCCGCGGACATCGAGAAGGTCACCGAGCAGTTCCGCTTCCTGCTCTCAGCCTGCGAGTTCCTGACCCTCGACGCGTACGTGGCCCGCTTCGAGCAGGAGTTCGCCCAGCAGCACCGTGATCCGCTGGCCACCGCCACGCTAGACGCAATCGCATCCGCGGTGAGAGTGGCCGGTAGTAAGTTGACCGAGCCTGCACACACCCTTGCCGCCACCTGCTTCGCGATACTGCGCGCCAGTGCCCGTCCGGTCTTCACCGACTTCGGGACGGACCTCACGCTGGAACCTGCGGACATCGCCCGGCGCATCACCGGCCACGCCCGGTCGATCGTGGCCGCCCATATCGGCAGGCTGATCTCCCCGGCCACACCGGAACTGGCCCCGCTGCGCCAGGACCGGGGCATCGCGGACGCCGCCCACGGCAGTAGCCTGGACGGCCTCACCGGCAGCTCCTTCTGCCTCGTCGCCACCTTCTCTTACTTCTGCACCGAAGTCATCATCCCCATGGGTAAGGGCGGGCTGATACTCACCGCCGACCAACGGCAGCACGACACCGTGCGGCTGATCCGCGACCAAGGCAAGGGCGGCGGCGGCAACCACCCCGAAGTGATCGACGCCAACTGCCGGCTCACCGAGGTGCAGGCGATGCTCCGACTGCTGCAGGTCTACCGCCGGCCGCAGTTCGTCGCCCGCCGCCAGGCGCTACCGGACGGCCCTGGCCGATGTGCCCGGCCTGCGGGTCCTGCTGGTACCGCCCGGCGCCCGATCCAACGACGGCTACCTCGCCGTCCTGCTCGACACCACCGTATCGGAACCGCTGAAGGCCGAGCTGCGCAGCCGGGACGACATCGCGCTCGGCGGGCATATCTACGAGGTCCCGCTGCATCGGCGGTCAGTCTTTCGGTACCTGGCCACCGGCCCGTTGCCGGTCGCCGAGGATCTGCGCGGGCGGCACATCTGCCCGCCGATCTACCCTTCACTGACCTCCCCCGGCCGCTGTTGCGCAACCTGGCGTGAAGGGCCTCGAGCTGCTCCGCCTCGAGGGACTGGGTCTCGACGAGGTACGCGCCCAAATCACCGTCGGCGCTTTGGAACGCCCGGAGGAGGCGGTGGCCGACTCCCGTACCGCCTCATTCTCGGCTTCGGGCACGTCGGCAACCTTGAGGCGCTCAGGCCGTTGCCACTGTTGTTGGCTCGGCACCGGTCCTGCTGATGGTGCAGAACATGGCCGACCGGCGCGAGTACGCCCTGCTCCAGCGGCTGCGCAGCGGCAACGGCCTGGACTTGGTTCGCACCGACGAGCCGTGCTGGCTGCTGCGTGCGCTGCGCGACGGCTGCCGCGTCATCGTAAGCGGCGATCTGGACGCCCACCGGCATTGGCAGTACCGTCACGTTCGTCGCCTGGCGGGTTCGGGACCCCGCCGGTGCCGAGCGGCTGGCCCTGCGCACCAGGGCGCCGATACTAGTTGCGGCCGGCTCGCGGGACGTACGCCGGCCTCAGATGCGCCAAGCCCGGATCAACCCGCGCCTGACCGGCTCGGGTCGCGAGCCCGACGATGTACTCGTGCCATGCAACTCGTTATGCGGAAGATCGAACGCCAGGTGGCCGCCCGGACCGGACAGTGGCTGGCGTTCCGGAATGTGTGGGAGGCACCATGAAGATCGCCCACGTCCAGCCCTACGACCATGCCATTCCTGGCGGGGTTCGCGAGCACGTGGTCAATCTGGCCCGGCATCAGCGGGCGCTGGGTCACCACGTGACGGTAGTCACGACCGCCTCGACCGAGGACGGTCTGGGTCCTGGGGTCGCCGTGGTGTCCCGCAGTGTGGTGGCGGTACCGATCGCCCGCAGCATCGCCCGCGTCTCGCTGTCGCCGCTGGCCTGGTGGCGGGTGCGCCGGCTACTACTGGCCGGCGACCACGACGTGGTGCACATCCACGAACCGCTGGCGCCGATGGTGGCGCTGGCCGCCACGTGCCACACGCGGACGGTCACCGTCGGCACCGTTCACGGGTATCGGCCGGAGTTCCTGCCGTACCGGTTGCTGCGCCGGCCGCTGGACAGGGCGATGCGCCGACTGCACGCCCGCATCGCCGTCTCGGTCGACGCTCGCCGCTGGGTCAGCCAGTACTTCCCCGCCGACTACCAGGTCATCCCCGGCGGGGTCGACGTCGCCCGGTTCAGCGACTCGGCGCTGGCACCGGTCGCCCGTTGGGCCGACGGCCGTCCTACCGTGCTGTACGTCGGCCGGCTCGACCAGCGCAAGGGCTTCCCGGTGCTGCTGGACGCGTGGCCACAGGTCCGGCGGGCATTGCCAGGCGCGCGGCTTCTGGTCACCGGCCAGTTCGATGCCCGCGAGCGTGACCGGTGGGCGCGCCAGGTGCGGCGGCGCGGGCTCGCTGACGTCGAGCTGATCGGGTATGTGCCGGACGCGGAACTGCCCCGCTACTACCGCACCGCCGACGTCTTCTGCGCGCCATCCACCGGGTACGAAGCGCTGGGCATCGTGCTGCTGGAGGCGATGGCCGCCGGACTGGCGGTGGTGACCACCGACATTGAGGGCTACCGTACGATCGTCCGCGACGGGGCGGAGGCCCTGGTGGCGCCACCGGGCGACGTGACGGCCCTGGCCGACCGGCTGATCGCCGCGCTGGTCGACACCGACCTGCGGGCTCGGCTGGTGGCCAACGGGCGACAGCGGGTCCAGGAGTACGACTGGCCCCGACTGGCCGAGCGGCTGCTTCAGCTGTACGCCTCGCTCGGCGCGGGGTCCGCGGAACCGGTTGACCACGCCGGACGACCAGCGCCGTACGGCCGTCCCTGACCCGAGTCACCACCCTTCGTTGATCGACATGCCCGAGAAGGCAGCGGTGCTGGACTTTCGGCACCGGCACCGGCACCGGCACCTGGACGGCTCTCACCTGTGGACGCGGGTGTAGGGGCTCCTCACGGGTTACCATGACAGGCGCCTGAGTTCCGATCACCACCCACCCAACTGGAGCCGCCGCGGCGACGCACGAGGGAGTCGACGTTGGACGACGTACCCCCCGCCACCCCGTTGGCCGGTGCGCACGTGCTGCTCACCGGCAGCACCGGCTTCCTCGGCCAGGCCGTACTGGAACGGCTGCTGTGCAGCTACCCCGACACCCGGGTCAGTCTGCTAATCCGCGGCCGCGGCAGCCGGTCGGCCGCGGACCGCCTGGCCGGGCTGTTGCGCAAGCCCGTCTTCGCCCACTGGCGCGAGCAGGTCGGCGAGAAGGTTGTTCGGGACGCCGTGGCCAGCCGGGTCCGGGTCGTCGACGCCGCGCTGGGCCACGCCGACGCGGCCCTGTCCCTCCCGCACGACCTCGACGTCGTTGTGCACGCCGCCTCCATCGTCTCCTTCGGCCCGCCCGTGGACGAGGCGTTCCGCACCAACGTCTCCGGAGCGGTGCAGCTGTACGAGGCGGTCCGGTCCGCCGGGGCGGCGCCGCATGTCGTGCACGTCTCCACCGCGTACGTCGCCGGCGGGCACAAGGGCGTGGTACCCGAGGTGGCCCTCGAGCACACGGTCGACTGGCGCACCGAACTGGCGGCGGCGCTGGCCGCGCCCGCCGAGGTGGAGCGCGACTCGCGCCGCCCGGAGTTGCTCAGCCGGCTGCTGGCCGAGGCTCGCCGGGAGCACGGCCGGTCCGGGCCCCAGTCGACGGCCGCGGCGGCGGAACGGGCACGGGTCGAGTGGCTTCGGGACCGGCTGGTCGACTACGGCCGGTTGCGCGCCCGCACGCTGGGCTGGCCGGACGTGTACACCTTCACCAAGGCGCTCGGCGAGCGGGTGGCCGAGGACCTCGTCGGCGACACGCTGCCGCTGTCGGTGGTCCGGCCGGCCATCGTGGAGAGCGCCCTGGCCCATCCCCGCCCCGGGTGGATCGACGGGCTCAAGATGACCGACCCGCTGATCCTGGCGTACGGACGGGGGATCCTGCCGGAGTTCCCCGGTCTGCCCGACGGCGTGCTGGACCTGGTGCCGGTCGACATCGTGGTCAACGCGATCCTCGCCGTGGCCGCCGTGCCGCCGCCGGCCGCCAGCCCGGCGTACTACCACGTCGGGTCGGGTGCCCGGAACCCGCTGACCTTCCGCGACATGTACGACACCGTGCGGCAGTATTTCACCGAGCACCCGATGCCCGACGGCGACCGGGGTGACGTGCGGGTGCCGACCTGGGACTTTCCCGGCTCGCGCCGGGTGGGCCGGATGCTGCGCGCCGGCGAGCGTGCCCTGAACGCCGCGCAGAGCGCCCTGCTGGCCGCCCCCGCCACCGACCGTACCCGCGACTGGCAGGACCGGCTCACCCGACGCCGGGCCGATCTGGACTTCCTGCGCCGGTACGCCGACCTGTACGGCGTCTACACCGAGACCGAGGTGGTGTACACCGACGACCGGCTGCTCGCCCTGCACCGTGCGCTGCCGCTCGAGCGGGCCGCCGAGCACGGCTTCGACGTGGCGGCGATCGACTGGCCGCACTACCTCCGGCGGGTGCACATTCCGGCGATCACCGCTTCGCTGCGCCGTACGCCGGCCAACCGGCGCGCCGACCGCCGGTTGCCCGCCGTGACCAACGGCGACCGGGATGTGATTGCCCTGTTCGACCTGGAAGGCACGCTGGTGGCCTCCAACGTCGTGGAGGGCTACCTGTGGGCCCGGCTGGCCGACCTGCCGGCCCGGCACTGGCCGGGCGAGCTCGTCGACCTGGTCGGCCGGCTGCCCGGCTACCTCGCCGCCGAGCGACGCGACCGGGGTGAGTTTCTGCGCCGGTTCCTGCGCCGCTACGCCGGGGCGAGCGAGGCGCTGCTGCACCGGCTCGTCGATGAGCGGCTCGGCGACGCGCTGCTGCGCCGAGCCCACCCGGAGGCGGTCCGGCGGGTGCGGGAGCACCGGGCCGCGGGCCACCGCACGGTGCTCGTGACCGGCACGGTCGACGTACTGGTCCGCCCGCTCGCGCCGCTGTTCGACGAGGTGGTGGCCAGCGGGCTGCACCTGCGCGACGGCGTCTACTCCGGCCTGCTCGACGCGCCGCCGCTGGTGGGCGAGGCCCGGGCGGCGTGGCTGCGGCGGTACGCCCGCACCGCGGGGGCGCGGCTGGAGCACTGCTACGCGTACGGGGACAGCTACTCCGACCGGCCGCTGCTGGAAGCGGTCGGCCAGCCGGTCGCGGTCAACCCCGATCCGCAGCTCTACCGGTACGCCCGCAGCCGGGGTTGGCCGGTGGCCCGGTGGGCAGCGGGCACCCTGCCGGCGCTCGACGCGCTGACGGAGACGGTGCGATGATCCTCACCCTCGAATACCACCGCTCGCCGGCCCGCTACCAGGCCGGGCGGGCCGTCTCTGGCAGCGCCCTGGGTGGCCGGGCGGCCGGCCTCCTCGCCGCCAACCTGGCGCCGCTGCGGCTGCTCACCCGCCCCGAGCCGCGCCCGCCCGCGGCGGACTGGACCCGGGTGCGGGTGCTGCTGGCCGGCATCTGCGGCTCGGACCTGGGGCTGCTCACCGGACGCAACTCGCCGTACCTGTCGGCACTGGTGTCGATGCCCTTCACCCCGGGCCACGAGGTGGTCGGGGTGACCGTCGACGACCTGCCGGAGCTGCCCCGGGGCAGCCGGGTGGTGCTGGACCCGGTGCTCGGCTGCCGGCCCCGCGACGTGCCGCCATGCCGGGCCTGCGCGGGCGGCGCGCACAACCGGTGCGACCGCATCGCGGCCGGTCAGGTCTCGCCCGGGTTGCAGACCGGCTTCTGCGCGGACACCGGTGGCGGCTGGAGCCGGATGCTGGTGGCCCACCGCAGCCAGCTGCACCCCGTGCCGGACCGCCTGGACACCGAACAGGCGCTGCTGGTCGAGCCGCTCGCGTGCGCCATCCACACCGTACGACGGGTGGCCATTGCGGACGGTGCGAGCGTCGTGGTGGTCGGTGCCGGCACGGTCGGCCTGCTCACCCTGCTGGCCCTGCGCGAGCACACCAGGGCGGGCCCGGTCTACGTCATCGCCAAGCACCCGCACCAGCGGGACCGCGCGGCCCAGCTGGGCGCCACGGAGGTGCTGGCCGCGGACCGCGCGACCCGGGCGCTGCGGCGGGCGACCGGCGGCTTCCTGTCCCGGCCGGACCGCGGCCCCGAGTTCCTGCTCGGCGGGGCGGACGTCGCCTTCGATTGCACCGGCGGCAGCGGGCTGGACATCACCCTGCGGGTGGTCCGCGCCGGCGGCACGGTGCTGCTGTCCGGCATGCCGAACGCTGCGGTGGACCTCGCCCCGTTGTGGTTCCGGGAGCTGGAACTCGTCGGCGGGTACGCCTCCGGCGGACGGGACTTTCCGGACGCGCTGGAGCTGGCCGGGGCGCCGCCGCTGCGCGACTACGTCGACGCGGTGTACCCGCTGTCGCGGTGGCGTGACGCGATCGGGCACGCCACGGCGGCGGGACGGTTGGGCACGGTCAAGGTCGCTTTCGACCCGACCCGGGACTGAGAGGAGTGCCGATGGTGGACGCAGCCGGTGCCGGTCGGACGGTGGACGAGGAGCCGGGCCCGTGAGGCCCGGGTTCGTGCTGGAGGTCGACGAGCGCACGCCGGCGCTGCTGATGCACGAGGGGGAAGGATTCCGGCTGGAGCGGCTGCCGTTGGGCAGCCGGGTCGTGTACCCGCCGGAATCGCTGCCCGGCCTACCCGACCTCGACGGGCGGATCCGCGCCGCGCTCGACGCGCCGCTCGGCTGCGAGCCGTTGCGCGAACTGCTGCGCCCGGGCATGCGGCTGACGATCGTCTTCGACGACCTGTCGCTGCCGTTGCCGCCGATGCGCACCCCGGATGTGCGGCAACGGGTGATCGAGCGGGTGCTGGAGCTGGCCGCCGCCCGCGGGGTGGACGACGTGCAGCTCATCGCCGGCAACGCCCTGCACCGCCGGATGACCCCGGCGGAGCTGCGCCGTACGGTGGGCGAGCGGGTGTTCCGCTCGTTTTTCCCGCACCACCTGCGCAACCACGACGCCGAGGACCGGGCGAACCTCACCGAGGTCGGCACCACCCGACACGGCGAGGTTGTGGAGATCAACCGGCGGGCCGCCGAGAGCGACCTGATCGTGTACGTCAACATCACGCTGACCGCGATGAGTGGCGGGCCGAAGTCGGTGTCCGTGGGGCTGGCCTCCTACCGGAGTCTGCGTCACCACCACAACGTGCACACGCTGCGCCGCTCCCGGTCGTTCAACGACCCGCCGAACTCGGCGATGCACCACTCGTACGACCGGATGGCCGGTGTGCTCGGCGAGCACGTGCGGATCTTCCAGATCGAGACGACGCTCAACAACGACACCTTCCCGGCGCAGTTGGGCTTCCTCAACCGGCGCGAGTGGGAGTGGACCCTGCGGGACCAGGCCGCGTACCTCGCCGCGAAGCGGGCCAACGACCTGGTGCCGGCCCGGCGCCGGCGGCAGCTGTGGCACCGCACCGCCGCGCCGTACGGGGTCACCTCGGTCACCGCCGGCGACCCGGCGCAGGTCCACCCGGTGACTGTCGGCCATGTGCTACGCCAGCAGCTCACCGAAGTCGACGGCCCCTCCGACATCGGGATCTTCGGGCTGCCGTACATCTGCCCGTACAACGTCAACTCGGTGATGAACCCGATCCTGGTGATGAGCCTGGGTCTGGGCTACTTCTTCAACCTCTACCGCGGGCAGCCGATCGTCCGGCCCGGCGGAGTGGCGATCTACTACCACCCGGTGCGCAACGAGTTCCACCCGGTGCACCACCCGAGTTACATCGACTTCTTCGAGGAGGTGCTCACCGAGACGACCGACCCGGTGGCCATCGAGACGAAGTTCGAAGAGCGTTTCGCCACCGACCCGTGGTACGTCCACCTGTACCGCAACAGCTACGCCTACCACGGAGTGCATCCGCTGTACATGTGGTATTGGGGTGCGCACGCGCTGGAGCACCTCGGCGAGGTGATCTTCGTCGGCGGGGACCGGCACAGCACGGCCCGGATGGGTTTCCGCAGTGCCTCGACCCTGGCCGACGCGCTGGAGATGGCCCGGGACACGGTCGGCCGCAGCCCCACTGTGACGTACCTGCACGCCCCGCCGCTGACCATGGCCGACGTGCGGTAGGCGGGCATGGGCATCATCGACGAGGCGCGGATGCTGGCCGCCGGGCGGGACTGGCGGGGCCGCTCCCGTACCCCGCGCAGCGCGGTCGGCCACGAACTGCCCCAGCCACCCGGCGAGTTCCCTACCGCCTGGGCGCGCAGCCGCGCCGCGCAGGTCACCCGCCGCGCCCTGCAACTCGTCCTGATGCGGCCGGCGACCTGGAGCCAGACCCGTCCGGAGGTGCAGGGCCGGGACCTGCTGCGGGACCTGACCGGCCCGGTGGTGTTCGTGGCCAACCACAGCAGCCACCTGGACGCCCCGCTGATCATCGGCTCGCTGCCCGACCGGTTCGCGCGCAACCTCGCCGTCGGGGCGGCAGCGGACTACTTCTTCGACGCCCGCTGGCGCGCGGCCGCCACCGCGCTGGTGTTCAACGCCTTCCCGGTCGAGCGCTACCGGTCCCGCCGGCTGCGCAGCCTCGCCCCGGAACTGGTCGCGCAGGGCTGGAACCTGCTGCTGTTCCCGGAGGGCAGCCGCAGCGAGGACGGCTGGATGTCCCCGTTGCGGATGGGCGCGGCCCAGCTCTGCGTCACCCGGGGCGTGCCCGCGGTGCCGGTGGTGCTGCGCGGGACGTACGCCGCGATGCCGCGCGGGCGCAACTGGCCGATGCCCGGCCGACCGCGGGTGGTGGTCCGGTACGGCCCAGCGCTGAACCCGGAACCGGACGAGCGGGCACGCGCCTTCCACGCCCGGCTCACCGCTGCGGTGAGCCGGCTGTGGGCCGAGGACGACCTGGGCTGGTACGGGGCGCTGCGGGCCGCCGCGCGCGGCGAGTTGGCGCTGCCGACCGGCCCGCCGGCGGCGTCTTGGCGGCGGACCTGGGAGGCTACCCGGCCGGTGCCCGGCGGGGGCGGGGACCGGGTGTGGGGTGAGCCGCGCTGACCGCGTCCGCGCCGCCGCTGGCCGCCGCGCGCGAGGCGGCCGGGTCAGGCCCGGCGCCACCGCTTCGGGTCGGGCAGCAGCTCGTTCATCGAGCCGGACCGGAACGGAGCCACGGTCAGCGGTGCGTCGCCGAAGCCGGCGGCCCGCACCGCCTCGCCCAGCACCGACAGGCTCCGAGCGGCCGCCACCAGCGACGCGTCGACCTCCACCCGTACCGAGTCGCCGAGGTCCCGTACCCGCAGGTCCCGCACGCCGAGGTTGGCGAGCAGCGCCCGGGCGGCAGCCTCGGCGCGTTCCACCCGGGCCAGCCGGGCCGGGGTGATGCGTACGCCGTACGCGATGCGGCTGGACAGGCAGGCGGCGGCCGGCTTGTCCCACATCGGCACCCGCCACCGGCGGCCGACCCGCCGCACCGCGGCCTTGTCCAAGCCGAGGTCGGCGAGGGGGGTGCGGGCGCCGCGCTCGGCGGCGGCCCGGATGCCGGGGCGGAAGCCGGCGGCCACGTCGCTGGCGTTCGTGCCGGTCACCAGGCTGGTGTAGCCCTCCGCGTGGGCCACCTCGGTGGCGGTGTCCAGCAGGGTGCCCTTGCAGAAGTAGCAGCGCCGGGGGCCGTTGTCCCGGTAGCCGCGCACCGCCAGCTCGGCGGTGGGCACCGCGTGGTGCGCCACGCCCAGCACGGCGCACCAGGCGCGGGCGGCGGCGAGCTCCGCCTCCGGCAGCGCGGGCGAGACCGCAGTGACCGCCGCCACGTCCGCCGTGCCGAGGGCGCGCACCGCCGCAGCCAACACGACTGCCGAGTCGACGCCGCCGGAGAAGGCGACCAGGGGCCGCCCGTACCTGCCGACCTCGGCGACCAGCCGCGCCGCCAGTTCCGCCACTGGATCGTGCATCCCTCGCCCACCTTCCGGTGCCGCCCCGCCGCCACGATGACGACCCGCAGGAGCCGCACATGACCGGACCGTACCCGAGGCAGCAGTCGCCGGTGACCCGCCAGGCACGCGCGGCGACCGTCGATCTGGGTTTCGCCCGGCTCGACGTCGACCGCGCCGCCCGCACCGGCGATCCGGAGGTGGTGTTCGGCGCCGGCAAGACCCCCGAACAGGTCATCGGGGCGCTAGCCGCGTTGCATCGGGCGCACCCGGAACGCGCGGTGCTGGCGACCCGGCTGACCGCCGAGGCCGGCAGCCGGTGCCGCGCGGAGCTACCCGGCGTACGCCTGGATGAGGCCGGCCGGTGCGCGGTGCTCGGCCCGCCACCGCAGGCCCGGGGACGGGTGGCAGTCGTCGCCGCCGGCACCGCCGACCTGCCGGTGGTACGCGAGTGCGCCACCACGATCGAGGTGTTCGGCGCCGCGCCGGAGATGGTCCTCGACGTCGGCGTGGCCGGCCTGCACCGGCTACTCGCCCAGCGGGACCGGATCGCGGGCTGCGACGTCGTGGTGGCCGTCGCCGGCATGGAGGCCGCCCTGCCGTCGGTCCTGGGAGGGCTGGTCGGCAACCCGCTGATCGCGGTGCCGACCAGCGTCGGCTACGGCTGGCACCTCGACGGCATGGTGGCCTGGCTCGCGGCGCTCAACAGCTGCGCGCCCGGCGTGCTCACCGTCAACGTGGACAACGGCTTCGGCGCCGGGGTCGCCGCGGCCCGGATCGCCCGGCGTACCGCCGGGGCCGCGGACAGCACGGGGGAGGCGTCACGGTGAGAGTGCTATGGGTGGACGCGGGCAACGGCGCCGCCGGTGACATGCTGCTGGGCGCGCTGCTCGACGCCGGAGCCGACCTGGACCGGGTGCGCGCCGGCCTCGCCCAGCTCGGATTGGAGGAGATGCGGGTCGGGCTGCGGCAGGTGCGCCGGCACGGGCTGCGAGCCGCGCGAGCGGTGGTGGAGGTCCCCGACGCGGCGACCTCACGCGGACTGGCAGAGATCGTCGCGGCCGTCAACACGGCAGGGTTGCCGGCACCGGTACGCGACTTCGCCGTCGCGACGTTCGACCGGTTGGCCCGCGCCGAGGCGCGGGTGCACGGCGTGCCCGTGGAACGGATCCACTTCCACGAGGTGGGTGCCCTGGACGCGGTCGTGGACGTGGTGGGTTGTGCGCTCGCGCTGCACGAGCTCGACCTGCTGGGGGCACAGGCCCGGATCGTCGGGCCAGTGGCGGTGGGCTCGGGCACCGTCCACAGCGCCCACGGGCCGCTGCCGGTGCCCGCACCGGCGGTACTGGAACTGCTGGTCGCAGCCGGCGCGCCGATCAGGGAACACCCGGCACAGCGGGAGCTGTGCACGCCCACCGGCGCAGCGCTGCTTACCACGCTGGCCACCGGATGGGGACCAGCTCCCTCCTGCGTGCCGACGGCTGCCGGCGTCGGCGCCGGCAGCGCCGACCCGCCCGGACACCCGAACGTGCTCCGACTGCTGGTCGGCCGGGACGCGCCGACCGGGCCGGGCCCCGAGTGGGTCACCAGCGCACTGCACCGGGTCGACGCCACCGTCGACGACCTGGACCCCCGCGTCTGGCCGGACCTACTGCACCAGCTACGGGCCGCTGGGGCGGCCGACGCCTGGTGCACCCCGGCCCTGACCCACCACGGCCGGCCCGGACAGGTGCTCAGCGTGCTAACCGAGGCAGAGCGGGTGGACCTGCTCTGCGGGATCGTCTTCGAGGAGACGACCACCCTCGGCGTGCGAATCTCGACCGTCGAGCGGCGCGCGCTGCGCCGCGACGAGGTGACCGTGACCATCGCCGGGTGCGCGGTCGCCGTCAAGCGTGGTCACGTCGGCGACCGCGTGGTGACAGTGCAGCCGGAGTACCAGGAGGCGCTGACGGTGGCGCGACGCACCGGCCTACCGGTAGCCGAGGTGCTCGCCCGTGCCGCAGAGGCAGCGCAGCCGGCATCGACGGGAGAGGCTGCGGCAAGACAGACCGTGCCGGGAGCAGCCGGAGCAACGGGCGGCCCCAGCCACGCCGGAGACCGGTGACTGGCACCCGGCGGCGGAAGCGCCGGTATGACCGGAACGGCCGCGGAGACGTCCGTCGACAACGACCTCGTGCATGGTTGTCCGCAGCGTGGGGAGTGCCCCCGGCTGGGGCAGGTCACATGGCGGTGATGGCGGCGATGGGTTCGCGCCGCGGTCGGTGTGTTGATGGTCGGACAGTAGACCGGCGACAGCCCGGATGGTGGTGTCGAGGCTGTCGCGGCGGCCGAGATGGCGGGTCAAGCTGCGCCAGTTCTTCAGGTGGGCGATGGCGTGCTCGACGCGTACCCGGCGGCGGGCGTGCTCGCGGCGCTGGGCTTGGCGTAGTTCGGCGATGCCAGGCAGGCGTTCCAGGGTTTTCTTGTGATGCCGCAGTGTCGGGGTGATCACCTGGCCGCCGGTTTGGGCGCCAAGACCCTGATAGCCGGCGTCGGCGAGGATACGCACCCCGGCGGTGTGGGCCAGCCAGTCCGTCAGAAGGGCCTGGCGAGCTTGGGTGATGTCGGCGGTGCTGCCGGGCACGGTGGCACCGCAGAACAACAGCCGGCCCTGGTT
This sequence comes from Micromonospora sp. S4605, assembly GCF_003176715.1. Classification (NCBI taxonomy): domain Bacteria; kingdom Bacillati; phylum Actinomycetota; class Actinomycetes; order Micromonosporales; family Micromonosporaceae; genus Micromonospora; species Micromonospora sp. S4605. The sequence goes on along the minus strand of NZ_QGSW01000082.1, from coordinate 5,471 downwards.
GTCGCTGAGGACCATCGTCTTGATCGCGTTGGTGCGCGACTTCCCGGACACGAACCGCTGCCGTCCGGCGCGGCCGGCAGCAGGACGCCGGACGCGGATCTCGGTGGCGCCCATCAACGCCGCCGCCCGCACATGATCCAGGTAGGCGACCACGTCAGCCAGGGTGCGCAGCCGCAGGCCGCCGGGCACCCGGCAGCCCCGCTCGGCCAGCAACGGTCGGATCTCGCCCACCGCCCGGGGATCGTGGAGCGGTCCACCCCGAACCACGCCGCCAGCACATCATGGGTCACGCCGTGACGCAGGCAGACCAGGGTGGCCAGCAGCCGGTCAACGAAGACCAGCCGGTAGCGGGCACCGGCACCTACCGCCCGCCGACGGTCCGGGCGGTCAACCGGGCTTGCTGCCGGTCCTGCCACACCGGACCCACCTCGGCCACCAGTTCGGCGATGACCTCGACAGACAAGCCCGTCACCCGACGATGAAGCACCATAGTGGACCGAACCACCGGAAGATCATCCCACCAAGCACCCACAACCATGCACGAGGTCTTTAGGGCCGGCGGGGTACGGGCGCACTTCTGAGTCCCGGATGCGGCCGAAGGCTCCACCGCCCTCGCGGTGACGTTCTTGGCGACCGTGCCAAGATCGGCGTGCTTGTGGCGGTCTACCGGTTCGTCGGGCGTGGTGCTGGCGTCTACACCGCGGCCAGCCGTGGTGGCTGCGGCGGGCGTAGCGAGCATGGCGTCGGGCAAACTCGCCGCCTACTGGTCCGATCGGAGGCGGCTGCTCGGCTGGTTCACCGTCAGCCAGGTCGGCTTCCTGCTCGTACCGGTCGTTGCGGCTGGCCCCAGCGACCTCGCGATAAACCTCAGCGACGGTGACCGACATCGCCGCGTTCGCAGTCACTGCTGCACTGCTCGCGCGGCGGGACCTCGCCCAGTGGCAGGGCGTAGCCGCCGGGTGGCCGTGGCTCGCTGTGGCTCTGCTGGTTGCGCTGCTCGGCCTGGTCGGCATCCCACCCACCGCGGTGTTCGTTGGCAGGGTCACGACCGTGAACGCCGCCTGGGACGGCGGGTATGCGTGGCTCGCTGTCGCCGTATTCGTGAGCATCAGCTTGTTCCTACCTTCGCTGGATCGTTCCGACCTACCGCAGTCCGGCGCAGGCATCGTCGGACGGCGGTCACTCCGCCGCGCTCCACCAGAACCCGGCGCGGCGGTGGCCGGAGAGGGCAGTGACCGATGCTGCTCTCAGCCTCGTGGCAGGTGTCACCGCAGGTCTGCCCTGGGAGGTGGCGGCCCCGCAACAGATCCCAGGAGCCGGGCCGATGGCCGGAATAGGTGGTGGCTAAGGATCGGCCACGTATGAGGATGATCAAGTGAGCTAATACGCCGATCTGATGCCGCCATGCCTCCGAAAGGCGGAGGTTGGTATCACCTGAAAGGATTAGCTAGTGGATCATCTGACGGTGGCGCGATGTCTCCCCCCGTTCCTGCCTCACCCGGCGCCCCTGCAGGGGAATGAGAGGTTTGACTTGATCGCGCGTGTTCTCCCAGGGACTGCCCGGGCGCCCCGGGGGCTCCGGTTGCAAACGGCGAAAATGTGAGCAGCGCCACTCCATCACTCTGGGTAACTGCTGCTTATCCTGCCTAGCCTCGTCGAATGCGTAACGACGGCACCCTCGACGACCAGAACAAACTCGGCTGGCCGGCTGACCGTTCGGACGATATCCCCTCAGCCGATCGACTACACGGCACCTTCCAGCCCCGACTCCGCAATGTCAGACTGTTGAGTACCCGCCTCGACGGCCTGCGTAACTTCCTCGCCGCCCGGCGCAGGCGGACCAAGGTGGCGGTCGCCACCGGAGCGGTGTGCTGCCTCGGCCTCGCGGCCCTCACCCAGGTCGACGCCAGCTCCGGCGGCCAGTCTCCGGTGCCCGACCAGCGCGCGGAGATCACTCAGCGGGCCGAGGCCGACGCCGCCTCCCGCGGACTGGCCCGCGAGTCCGCCGCCCCGGCCACCGAAGCCCCTGCCCCCGCAAGCTCCCCGTCCCCAACGGCAACCCTCAAGCCCAAGCCCAAGCCCAAGGCCACGTCGAAGTCGAAACCCAAGCCCAAGCGAATTCCCCCAGTCGCGGGGCTGGACCGGGCTCAGATGGACAACGCCAAGAAGATCGTGGAGACCGGCCGGAAGATGGGCGTCCCCCGCCGCGCGCTTGTGATCGCGGTGGCCACGGCAATGCAGGAGAGCAGCCTCTACAACTACGCAAGCGGCGTGCTGCCCGAGTCGCAGAACTACCCGCACCAGGCCATCGGTTGGGACCACGACTCCGTTGGACTCTTTCAGCAGCGCCCCAGCACCGGCTGGGGGCCCGTACGCGACCTGATGAAACCGGAATTCGCCACCCGGCAGTTCCTCACTGCGCTGCTGGCAATCCCCGGCTGGCAGAACCTGCCGCTGACCCTCGCTGCCCAGGCTGTCCAGGTCTCCGCCTTTCCCTACGCCTACGCCCAGCACGAATGGCGGGCGATCAAAGTAGTGGACGCCATCTTGAGCTGACCAGGTATGCGGCTAGCGCCCCGTCATGCAGCCTTGAACGGGTAATCCGGGTGGCGGATCTTGGAGCCGGCGGCGAATCCGGTTTTCGGTTTGGCGCGTTGGTTGCGCCAGCGGATGTAGTCGCCGATGGCGGCGTCCTGCTCGCCGTGGCTGCGGTGGTCGGTGCCGTTGAGGGCGAAGTAGCGGACAGCGGCGAACTCCGCTTCGATCCAGTTCAGCCAGGACGCGTAGGTCGGTAGGAACACCAGTTCCACGCGGTTGGCCGCACACCAGGCACGGACCTCGGGGTGCTTGTGCGGGGAGAAGTTGTCCACGATCAGGTAGAGACGCTGGTCGGGCCAGCGGCGGCGACAGCAGGGTCTTGAGAAAGCCGAGGAACTCGCGCCAGCGTTTGCGGTCACGGATGCGGTAATGCAGGCGCCCGGTGGCCAGGTCGAGGGCGGCGATCATGTGCCGCACCCCGTGGTCGCGGGTGTAGGTGGCCCGCAGCCGCGCCAGCTGTCCCTGGGATCGCCAGGCGCGGCCGGGGCGGGGTTGCAGGTTCAACGGCCCGAACTCGTCAACGCAGAGCACCCGCCCGTCTGCCGGCGGGTGGTCGTAGAGGTCCAGGATCCGGCGCATCTTGGCCGTGAAGTCGGGGTCAGTGCTGGCCTTCCAGGTCTTGGTGGCCTGCCACGACACCCCACGCTCATGCAGGACCCGCCGAACGGTCTCGACGCTGATCGTCGCCACGTAGCCGGCCTCGATCAGGTAGTCGCGCAGCTTCGCAAGCGACCAGCAGGAGAACGGTCGGCCGAGGAAACGGGGGTCGCACCGGGCGATGACACAGATCCAGTCCCGGGTCTGCTCATCGATCCGTCTCGGTGCGCCCCCGCTCCATTTTGGGTCCAACGCGTCGAACCCCCGCTCGTTGAACGCGTGGATCACGTCCCGCACGTAGTCCTCGCTGGTCTTGAGTAGGTGAGCGATGTCCGGGGCCGGCTGGCCTTGGGCGGACATCAGCACCACGATCGCCCGACGCAGTTTCACCGGGTCCCTCGCGGTCCGGGTGATCCGCTGCAACCGCTCCCCTCAGCCATCGACACCTGCCGGACGAACACCTCCGGCCGTCTGCCCACCGGCCACCACCTCCCACCCTGAACGATGAGAGACAGCCTGCCCGACGAGTCCACTGAACCGACGGATTACACGATCAACGTTCAAAGACGAGGCACTAGCTCGTTGTAGGTGCGGTTCCCGCCCGACGCCAAGCGCACCAAGCGAGTTGGGAGAACGGAACAATTACCAGGAGGTCAACGAGGTAGGCAACCCATTCGAGACGGAGAACTCGGCCCACCGGAAAAGCGATAGCGGCGAGGCAGATCAGGGCAGCGACCCACCGCTGGGAAAGTCGGGTCCAACCGAGTAGTATGCCGAATACCAGTAGAGACAACGGGAAGGTCGGCCCTGGTAGCCATAGCACGAAAAGGCTTTGCGGTGGGTAGTCCTCGAGCTGATCCAGGGCTGTCCGATCAACCATGCCGAAGACCTCTTCGAAGAAGCCCTGCATTCCGAAGGTGATGCTGCCGAACATGCCGATCAACAGCAGCAACAACCACAGCCCAGCCGCACGGGGTGCGCATTCGCGCAGCCGTTCGTATTCGCCGATTAGTCCATACACCCAGGGCACCATGGACAGCGCGATCAGCATTCCGCCGTTCACGCCGTAATGTCCGTCGATCCAGAAAAACGGTGATGCAGCAAAGATGAGCGGGCCAAGAAGGAGTGCCGCTGCCTGCAATCGTTGCACGACCATCTGCACAGGTTATCCGCACGCAATGAGTTCGCATCCGGAGCGGCAAGCCGCCTCATCCGGAATTCCCTGGCCTGTCGAGAGCGCTTCCCTTACAGCGGCGGCGAGCATATCGTTGCGAATGACTACCCGACTTTCCTCGTCGAGGAAGATTCCGGCGATGTTCAGCATGCCAGTGCCCGACATGTCCTGCCTCCGATGTTTGCGGTCCGCTGGGAACTTAGTCCGACGCTATCCCTGGGCCCGTTGGTGGCTCTTCGAAGTTAAGCGGGGTTGAGGTGTCCGCGGTGGCGTCGGGTGGTGGCGGTGCGGGTGCGTAGGCGTTGGTTTTCGGGGTTTCGGAAGCCGTAGGCGTCGCGGGCGACGGTCTTGATAACCCGGTTGGTTCCTTCGGAGCCGGCGTTGGTGATCCCGGTGGTCAGGAAGGTGTGGATCTGTGGCCACCAGGTTTCGATCGTGGTGGCGAGCCGGTGAAGTTCGGTCAGGTCGGAGGCGGCGCAGCGGGCGTAGAAGCGGTGCAGCAGCCGGTGGGCGTGTTCCCGGTTCGGCTGGGTGCGGGCGACCGCGAGCAGGTCGAGCAGGTCTTCTTTCGCGTTCCATGCGGCCAGGATCGGAGCACCGATCGCCGTCGGGAGGGCCTCGAGGGTGTCGACGAGGCCGTCGACGTGCTTGCCGCTCATGCGGGCGGCCGAGCGGGTCAGCCGGTTACGCATCCGCCATTCCGGGTCGCTGCCGCGACCGCGGCGCCCCCGCTGGGTCAAGGTCATGCGGCGGCGGACCTCGGTGACCGCCCGGTTGGCCAGTTGCACGACGTGGAAATGATCGACGACCAGCACCGCGTGCGGTAACACCTGCCGGATCGCGGACTTGAACACGGTGCACATGTCGATCGCCACCGCCTGGACCTGCTCACGCCAGGCCGGCGGGCGAGCGGTCAGCCAGCCGGTCACCGCCGCCGTGGTACGGCCTTCGACCTGCGCGAGCAGCCCCTGACCACCGGACAGATCGCAGTAGAGTCGGCCTGGAGCGCGGTTTCGGGGTTGTCCCGGTCCGTTTCTCCAGGCCGCTCACCGAACCGGACGTGCGGGTTGGCCCCGCATCCGGCTCTCCACGGTCTCTGCCG
>NZ_QGSW01000084.1:0-20268 GCF_003176715.1 Micromonospora sp. S4605 | reverse complement strand
TTAGGCGAGGACACCGAGCGCCCAGGGTGCGGTCACTGGTCGCAGTGGTGAAGAATGATGCTTGAGGAGGGGAGTATTCCCCCCGCGACGGAGTCGTCAGCACGGTCGAACGCCGGCCCCCCGGTGGCGCGACCCGGCCCCGTCGGTCGCCGCCCCGCTCCCGGGACGGTGACGGAAGAGACCTCCGACAGTCACCAGAGTCAGCGTCACCGGCACGCCGCGCCCCTGTGGGGCGTACGGTGTGCCGGACGTTGCGTGTCTGCCGGAGGAATGAACGTTGGACGTGTCCGGACTGGTGTGGGCGGGAACCCTCGTCGCACTGACCGCGATCCTGCTCGTCGACCTGCTGATCATCGGCCGGCGGCCGCACGAGCCGAGCGTGCGGGAATCCAGCCTGTGGGTGGGCTTCTACGTCGCCCTGGCCCTGGTCTTCGGCGCCGGGGTGTGGCTCGCCTCCGGCCCGAGCGCGGCCGGGCAGTTCTACACCGGCTGGCTCACCGAGTACAGCCTCTCGGTGGACAACCTCTTCGTCTTCGTGATCATCATGGCCCGCTTCGCGGTGCCCCGGCAGTACCAGCAGAAGGTGCTGCTCATCGGCATCGTGCTGGCGCTGGTCATGCGCGGTGGGTTCATCGCCGCCGGCGCCGCGCTGATCTCCCAGTTCTCCTGGGTCTTCTACATCTTCGGCGCGTTCCTCATCTACACGGCGGTCAACCTGGCCCGCCAGGGTGAGCCGGACGAGGACGAGTTCACCGAGAACGTGCTGATCCGCTGGAGCCGCAAGGCGCTGCCGATCTCCAAGGACTACGACGGCGCGAAGCTCACCACGCACGAGAATGGCCGCCGGCTGTTCACCCCGATGCTGATCGTCATGATCGCGATCGGCACCACCGACCTGATCTTCGCGCTCGACTCGATCCCGGCCATCTTCGGCATCACCCAGGAGCCGTACCTGGTCTTCACCGCGAACGTGTTCGCGCTGATGGGGCTGCGGCAGCTCTACTTCCTGCTCGGCGGCCTGCTGGACCGGCTGATCTACCTCAGCTACGGGCTGGCCGTGGTGCTCGGCTTCATCGGCGTCAAGCTCGTGCTGGAGGCGCTGGCCGACAACAACCTGCCGTTCATCAACAACGGCGAGCACGTGGGCTGGGCCCCGCACATCCCGATCTGGCTCTCCCTCACGGTCATCCTCGGCACCCTGCTGGTGGCGACGATCGCCAGCCTGGTGAAGTCGTCCCGGGACCGGCGCCGGATGCTGGCCGAGGCGCGCCGCTGACCGCGCGCCGCTGACCGCGCGCCGCCGTGGCGCGGCCGAGACGTGAACGAGGGGCGCTCCCAGGAGGGAGCGCCCCTCGGGCGTACGGGGCGGGTCAGACCCGGTGGGCGCCGACCAGGGTGGCGGTGCGGTCGGCGGGCAGTCGCTCCTCCAGCACCCGTCGCCGCAGGTAGCAGGCGTGCAGCATGCGGCGGTCGTCGCCGGGGCGCGGCGTGGCGGTGACGATGCCGATGTGGTGGATCTTGCGGCCGGGGCGGGCGAAGAAGTAGAGGTCGCCGGGGCGCTCCGCGCCGAGCGGGACCGGGGTGGTCGCCTGGGCCTGGTCGTCGGCGTCGCGGGGCAGCACCACGCCGAATCGCCGCCAGGCCAGGTGCACCAGGCCGGAGCAGTCGATGCCGTACGCCGACACGCCGCCCCAGATGTAGACGACGTCGAGCAGCCGGGCGGCGACGGCGAGCACGTCGCCGGCGGTCGGCGGCGTGGTGGGCACCGGGACCGCGTGTGCGGCCGGCAGCCAGAGCGGGCGGGAGTGGCCGGGGGCGTGCACCGGGCGCCAGCCGTCGACGGGTGGCCCGGCCGGCGTCAGCCGGGTGCCGAGGATGACGTCGGGGAGGAGCACCTCGCCGCCCGGGGTGGCGCGCAGCGCGGTGACCGTGGCGTCGACCACCAGCGGGTCGACGTCGGCCGGCGCGGTGGCCGGGGCGAGTTGGTCGGCCGGCAGCCAGCCGGGGTAGCCGCGCGGGTCGAGCTTGGCCGCCGGCTGCTGCACCGCGACCACGTGCGCCCAGCCGTCCGGGCGCAGTTCGGTGACCAGCACCCGCTCGCCGAGCAGCAGTTGGCTCAGCACGCAGTCGCCGACCTGCTGGTCGGTGTTCATGCCGGAGATCCAGGCCGGGATGTCGGTGCGCGCGGCGAGGGCGGGCCGGTCGACGGGGCGTACCGCCTCGGGGGAGGTCCACAGGGTCGCGACCGCGACCCGGACCACGGCCTCGCGGCCCGGTTGCAGCTCCACGGTCCACCCCCACCTCGCGCCGCCTGTCACCGCGACCCTATGAAAGATTCCAACGGTCATCAACTACGGGATTGCACTTTTGCTTCAGTGACGGTGCTGATTCCGAGGCCCGGCGCGTCCGGCAGCACCACCGTGGCGCCGTCGTACCGGATCCCGTCGCGCACCGGTGACCAGGCCAGCCACCAGGCGGCGTCCAGGTCGGAGACGGCGGTGGTGCGGTAGGCGGCGACCAGGCTCGCCGCGGCCCCGATGCCGACCTGGCTCTCCATCATGGACCCGACGATCGTGCCGAGGCCGTGCGCGGCGGCCAGGTCGAGCAGGGTCCGGGCCGGGTGCAGGCCGCCGCACTTGGCGAGCTTGACGTTGACCATGTCGGCCGCGCGGCGGCGGATCACTTCCACCAGGTCGCGTACGCCGAAGACCGCCTCGTCGGCGAGGATCGGCACCTGCACCCGGTCGCTGACCCAGGCCAGCCCGTCCAGGTCCCACCGGGGCACCGGCTGTTCGACCAGTTCCACGTCGAGGCCGGCGTCCTCGATGCCGCGGATCACCCGGACCGCCTCGCGGGGCGTCCAGCCCTGGTTGGCGTCCAGCCGGATGCGTACCCCGTTGCCGACGGCGGCGCGTACCGCCCGGACCCGCTCCAGGTCGCCGGCGGCGTCGGTGCCCACCTTGAGCTTGAGCACCCCGAACCCCTCGGCCGTGCGCTGCCGGGACGCGGCCGCCAGGTCCACCGCGTCGCCGGCGGCGAGGGTGACGTCCGTGGGCACCCGCAGGCTGGTGCCGCCCAGCAGCCGCACCAGCGGTACGCCGAGCCGCCGGGCGGCCAGGTCGTGCAGGGCCACGTCGACGGCGGCCTTGGCGGCCTCGTTGCCGGCCACCGCCCGTTGCACCTCGGCGCAGCGGGCCACCAGGTCGTCCGGGTCCCGGCCGGTGAGCATCGGCCCGAGCAGGTCCCGTACGCACGCCTCGGCGCCGGCGACCGAGGCGCCGGTGACCTGCCAGACCTGCGGCGCCTCGCCGAACCCGGAGCGGCCGTCGCCATCGACCAGCTCGACGACCAGGGTCTCCACGGTGGTGGTGCGGCGCAGCGCGGTGACGAACGGGGTGTGCAAGGGGGCGCTGAGCCGGTGGGTGCGTACCGCGGCGATCGTCATGTGCGGCACCCTATATCCGGATGGGTGGCGACAGGGGAGGCCGGATGAGCGAGGGTCACCGAGCGGATCGTGGACGCGGTGGGGCGACGGCGCGCGCCGGCGTCGAGCGGAACGGGGCGGCGGCGTGAAGGAACGGGACTGGGCACTGGTGGGCGCGCCCAACGCGCGTGACCTCGGCGGTATGGTCGGCGCGGGCGGCCGGCGGGTGCGGCCCGGGGTGCTGATCCGCACCCCGGCGCTGGGCCGGCTCACCGACGAGGACCTGCCGGTGCTGGCCAAGCTCGGCCCGGCCTGCGTGATCGACCTGCGGGACCACTCGGAGCAGGCGGTCGCCCCGCCGGACCGGCTGCCCGGCGAGCCGCGGGTGCTGCACCTGCCGGTGCACGACGCGGAGCACCCGGTCTTCACGTACGTCTCGGCGGTGCTGCTCGGCCACGACCTGGCCGCGTACGCGGAACTGGCCCGGCAGGGCACGCCGGCGGCGATGGCCGCCATCTACCGCTGGTTCGTCAGCGGGGCGGTGGCCCGGGCCAGGTTCGCCGAGGCGGTGCGGGCGGCGGCCCGGCCGGAGAACCTGCCGTTGCTATACCACTGTTCGGCGGGGAAGGACCGCACCGGCTGGCTGACCGTGGTGCTGCTGCACGCGCTCGGCGTGGACGAGGCGGTGATCCGGGCCGAGTACCTGGCGAACAACCCGCTGACCGCGAGCCTGCGGGAGGTGATCCTGGAGGCGATGCGGCAGCGGCAGCCGGCGCTGGACGAGGCGGCGGTGCGGCCGGTGCTGGAGGTGCGCCCCGAGTACCTGGACGCGGCGTACGGGGAGGTGCGCCGGGTGCACGGCTCGTTCGGGGCGTACCTGCGCGACGGGCTCGGGTTGACCGACGAGGTCATCGAGTCGCTGCGGGCGCACCTGCTGGAGTGAGCGGCGCCGGGTGCGGCGTGCCGCGGGCGGCCCAGCCGGTGACGATCAGGGCCTGCCCGGCGGCGTAGGTCGCCATCACCCAGATCGGCGGGCCGGGCAGGGTGGCCACCTCGGCCACGCCGGTCGCGATGAGCAGGTCGGAAACGAGGAAGAGGGCGCCGCCGAGGCCGACCCGCCAGCCGTGCGCCGCGGCGGTGGCGGCCATGGTGGCCAGGGCGACCGCGTAGCCGGCCACCGGCACCGCCAGCCCGGCGTCGGTGAGCCCGCCCCACATCCAGGCCAGCGCGGCGACGGTCAGCACCGCGTAGGCCACGCCGACGGCGACCAGCGGCGGGCGGAGCAGCGCGGCCGCCGCGCCGCCGCGGGTGAAGGCCGCGATGTAGCAGAGGTGCGCGGCGAGGAAGAGCGCCATGCCGGTGAGGAAGGCGGCGGTGCCGTCGCCGAGCAGCGCGACGTCGCCGCCGGTGGAGAAGGCCAGCGCGGCGAGGACCAGCCGGGTCGCCGGCACGCCGCGGTCCGCGGCGGCCCGCCAGAGGTACGCGGCCAGCAGCGGCATCAGCAGCGGCTTGCTGAGCAGCACGCCGAGGTCGCTGCCGGTGGCGTTGGCGAGCAGGTTCGCCGCCGTCGCCACGACGAAGGCGGTCAGGATGGTGCGGCTGCTGGGCATCGGCGGCTCCTCCGGGGCGGTGGCCAGCAGCGTAGGCGGTGCGGGGGCCGGAGGCCATCGGCCGGTGCGCGCTCGCCCGGTGGCTGTCCGTCCCGAAGGGCGGCGGTCGGGCGCCGGCGGCCGGGACCAGACGCGGGCGAGGGGGCACGGCCTGATGACGCACCCTTTCGTCCGCCGCCGGCGGAGCCGCCCGGTGGGGCGGGCCGGCTATCCGTCGGTGCGCAGGTCGTGGCGGGCGGCCCAGACGGCCGCGGAGACGTCGGCGATCAGCCGGCAGGCGTCGTCCTCGGCCTCCACGCCGCTGGGGCCGCCGTCGGCGAGGTCGGTGGTGGTGCAGACGACCACCGCGTACGGGGGCGCGTCGGCGGGGAAGACCACGCCCGCGCCGTGGCGCACCCCACGGACCCAGCCGTTCTTGTGCGCGATCCGGGTGCCCGGGGGCAGCCCGGCGGCGAGGTCCTCGCGGTGTTCCTGAGCGAAGAGCACGTCGAGCATGGCGGCGCAGCCGCCGGGGGAGGCCAGCGGGCCGGGCCGGGTGGCGCCGGTGGCCAGCGCGGCGAGCAGCGCGGCCAGGTCGGCGGCGGTGACCAGGTTGGTGACGCCGGCGTCGCGGGCGGCGAAGTCCTCGATGCCGCGGCCGGTGACGGCGTGCCGGGCCCCGGCGAGCGCCCAGACCTCGGCCACGGCGGGCAAGCCGACGTGGCCGATGACCAGGTTGGTGGCGAGGTTGCTGGAGCGCACGATCATCCGGTGGGCGAGCCAGCGCAGGGTGGCGGTGCCGCCGACCCGCTCCCAGACGGCGTCGTCGTTGTCGTAGTGCTGCGCGCAGGCGAAGCGGGGGGCGCCCGGCAGCGCCGAGTCGAACGAGTTGCGCACCGGGACCGGGGCGTCCAGGTCGAGGGTGCCGGCCTCGGCGGCCCGGTGCAGGGCGGCGAGCACGCCGACCTTCATGGTGCTGGCCGCGTAGTGGGTGGCGTCGGGCAGCCGGGTCCAGGTCGGGGCCGCGTCGAGCCGGCCGGCGTACGCCGAGACGGTGCCGGGCACCCGGTCCAGCCGGGCGTCGAGGTCATCCCAGGTCATGCCGGTGACCGTAGCCGATCATCCAGCGGGTGCCGGCGGCGGTCGTGGGGCGGCGGGCCGGCCGGGCGGTGTCTAGGGTGCGGGGATGACGGTCGCCGCATACGACGCCTACGCCGACTGGTACGAGGACTACGTCACCGACACGTCCGCCGACTACATGTCCCGGGTCCGGCAGCGCCTCGGCGAGCTGTTGGGCACCGGCCCCGGCCGCTTGCTGGACGTCTGCTGCGGCACCGGGGTGCACGCGGCGGAGCTGCGCCGGTTGGGCTGGGACCCGGTCGGCGTCGACCTGTCGACCGGCCAGCTGCGCCACGCCCGGGGCCGGCTGCCGGTGGCGGTGGCCGACGCCGCGGCGCTGCCGGTCGCCGACGCGGCGGTGCCGGCGGCGGTGTGTGTGCTCGCGCACACCGACGTGCCCGACTACGCGGCGGTGGTCGCCGAGGTGGCCCGGGTGCTGTCGCCCGGTGGCCGCTTCGTGCACCTGGGCGTGCACCCGTGCTTCGTGGGGGCCTTCGCCGACCGTTCCGACCCGGCCCGGATCCTCATCGACGGCGGGTACGCGGAGCGTGAGCGCAGCTTCCGGGCGTGGGCGCCGCACGGGGTGCGGGCCCGGGTCGGCGCCTGGCACGTGCCGCTGGCCGACCTGCTCAACGCCGTGACCGAGGCCGGTCTGGCGGTGACCCGGGTGGTGGAGTCCGGCTCGGGTCCGGTGCCGGACGTGTTCGGCCTGGCCGCGGTGAAGCCGGCCTGACGGGCGCCGACGACGCCGGGGCCCGTCAGGCCGAGCGGCGATGACGCCGGGGCCGGCCCGGCTAGGGGCCGACGACGGCGGGGCCGGCCCGCGCGTGGCGGACCGGCCCCGGGTCGGGTGCGGCTGCGGTCAGCCGGCGTGCTTGCGGCGGGCGGCGGCCCGGGCGCGGGCGGTCTGGTCGAGCACCACCTTGCGGATGCGGACCGCGGCCGGGGTCACCTCGACGCACTCGTCCTCGCGGCAGAACTCGAGGGCCTGCTCCAGCGACAGCTTGCGCGGCGGGATCAGCTTCTCGGTCTCGTCGGCCGTGGACGAGCGCATGTTGGTGAGCTTCTTCTCCTTGGTGATGTTGACGTCCATGTCGTCGGAGCGGGAGTTCTCCCCGACGATCATGCCCTCGTACACCTCGGTGCCCGGCTCGACGAAGAGCTGGCCGCGCTCCTGCAGGTTGGTCATCGCGAAGGCGGTGACCGCGCCGGACCGGTCGGCGACCAGCGAGCCGTTGTTGCGGGTGCGCAGCTCGCCGAACCACGGCTCGTAGGACTCGAAGACGTGGTGCAGGATGCCGGTGCCGCGGGTCTCGGTGAGGAACTCGGTGCGGAAACCGATCAGCCCGCGGGCGGGCACCAGCCACTCCATCCGGATCCAGCCGGTGCCGTGGTTGACCAGCTGCTCCATCCGGCCCTTGCGGCTGGCCAGCAGCTGGGTGATCGCGCCCAGGTACTCCTCGGGGGCGTCGATGGTCAGCCGCTCGACCGGCTCGCAGGTCTTGCCGTCGATCTCCTTGGTGACGACCTGCGGCTTGCCGACGGTCAGCTCGTAGGACTCGCGGCGCATCTGCTCGACCAGGATGGCCAGCGCCAGCTCGCCGCGGCCCTGCACCTCCCAGGCGTCCGGACGCTCGGTGGGCAGCACCCGCAGCGACACGTTGCCGACGAGTTCCTTGTCGAGGCGGTCCTTGACCATCCGGGCGGTGACCTTGGCGCCCTTGACCCGGCCGACCAGCGGCGAGGTGTTGGTGCCGATGGTCATCGAGATGGCCGGCTCGTCGACGGTGATCAGCGGCAGCGGCTGCGGGTTCTCCGCGTCCGCGAGGGTCTCACCGATCATGATCTCGGGGATGCCGGCGACGGCGATGATGTCGCCCGGCCCGGCCGAGTCGGCCGGCTTGCGCTCCAGGCCCTCGGTCATCAGCAGTTCGGAGATGCGCACCCGCTGGGTGCTGCCGTCGGTGCGGCACCAGGCAACGGTCTGGCCCTTGCTGATGGTGCCCTGGCGCACCCGGCACAGCGCGAGCCGGCCGAGGAACGGGGAGGCGTCGAGGTTGGTGACGTGCGCCTGCAGCGGCGCGTCCTGCTCGTACGCGGGCGGCGGGATGGTGTCCAGCAGGGTGCGGAACAGCGGTTCGAGGTTGTGGCTGTCGTCGGGCACCGCGCCGTCGGCGGGCTGGGTCAGCGAGGCGATGCCGTCGCGGGCGCAGGCGTAGACGATCGGGAAGTCGATCTGCTCCTCGTCGGCGTCCAGGTCGAGGAAGAGCTCGTAGGTGTCGTCCACGACCTCCTTGATCCGGGCGTCCGGCCGGTCCACCTTGTTGATCACCAGGATGATCGGCAGGCGGGCCTTGAGCGCCTTGCGCAGCACGAACCGGGTCTGCGGCAGCGGGCCCTCGCTGGCGTCGACCAGCAGCACCACCCCGTCGACCATGGTCAGGCCGCGCTCCACCTCGCCGCCGAAGTCGGCGTGGCCGGGGGTGTCGATGATGTTGATGGTGACCGGGTCCGAGCCGTCGGCCGGCAGGTAGCGCACACCGGTGTTCTTGGCCAGGATGGTGATGCCCTTTTCCCGTTCCAGGTCCATGGAGTCCATCACCCGGTCGGCCATCTCGGCCCGGGCGCTGAACGCGCCGGCCTGCCGCAACATGGCGTCGACCAGGGTCGTCTTGCCGTGGTCGACGTGGGCGATGATGGCGACGTTGCGGAGGTCGGTGCGAAGCTGCATACCCTCCATACTCTCCTGTCTGCGGTTGCCGGGGTCGGGTCGGGGTCAACCCCCAGATGGCCCCGGTCTGTGGCGAAACTGCTGTCCCAGCCGTTGCGACGGCTGGCATGCTGACCCTCGTGTTCATGGGGGCCGAGTGCACGACCTGCTGACGTCTCTGCAGGGCCTGCCGGCCCTGCTGATCTACCTGGTCGCCGCGCTGATCGTCGCGGCGGAGACCGCCGTGATCTTCGGGCTGCTGGTGCCGGGCGAGGCGACGCTGCTGCTGGTCGGCTTCCTAGCGTACGCGGGGACGTTACGGCTCGCCCCGGCGCTGCTGGTGATGGTGGGCGCCGCCGTGATCGGCGACACACTCGCGTTCCGCGCCGGCCGGCGGTACGGGTCGCGGCTGCGCGCCAGCCGGCTCGGCGCCCGGGTCGGGCCGCACCGGTGGCGGCGGGCGGAGACGATGCTCGGCCGGCTCGGCGGGCGGGGGGTGTTCACCGCCCGCTGGGTGGCCTTCGCCCGGACCCTGGTGCCCCGGCTGGCCGGCGCGGCGGGCATGCCGTACCGGCGGTTCGCGCCGTGGAACGCGGCCGGGGTGGCCAGCTGGGTGGGCGGGTCGGTGCTGGTCGGCTACCTGGCCGGCGAGTCGTACGAGACGGTCTCCCGGCTGCTCGGCCGGGCCACCGGCGCGGTGCTGGTGCTGCTGGCCGCGCTGGTCGCGGTGGTGCTGGGCGGGCGGTGGCTGGGGCGCAACCCGGACCCGGCCCGGGCGCTGCTGTCCCGGGCCGCCGGGCTGCCGCCGGTGCGCTGGCTCAGCGCCCGGTACGGCATCCTGTTCTTCCTGCTCGCCATGCGGATCGGGCCGGCCTGGACGCTGCTGATCAACCTGGCCGCCGGCCTGCTGCTGCTCTTCGTCGCCGGGCTGGCCATGGCCTGGCTGCTCGGCGCGGTGGTGCGGCACAGCGGGCTGGCCGTCGTCAACGGGGCGATCGCCGGCTGGTTCGCCGACCGGCGTACCCCCGGGACGGTCGACGCCACCCTCGCGGTGGTGTCGGTGCTGCGCGGCTCGGTCCTGATCGTGGTGGTGGCGGTGCTGGCCGCGGTCCTGGCCTGGCGGCACCGGCCCTGGCACGCCGACCTGCTCAGCGTGGTCGGCACGGCCGGCGCGTTCATGCCGCTGGTGGTGCTGGCCGTGGTGACCGACCTCACCGGTCCCGGCGGCGGAGCTGTCGTCTTCCCGACGCAGACCGCGGTGGTGACGGCGAGCCTGTGCACCCTCGCCTGGCTGGTGTCCCGGCACGCCCGCTGGCCGGTGGCGGTGGCCGCCTGGACGGCCGCCGCGGCCGGGGTGGTGGGCCTCGGCGGCGCCCGCCTCTACCTGGGGTTCAGCACCGCCAGCGGCACCGCCGGCTCGGTGCTGCTCGGGGTCGCCTGGACGACCGTGTTCATGGTGGCCTGGGCCACCCGGGACCGGGCGGTGGGCACCGCCGGGCCGCCGGTGGACGGGGCGGAGGAGGTGTCGTCGGGGCCCCGCCGGCCGGTTCAGCCCTGTTAGGGTGCGCCACGACACGGGGGAGGTGTCGAGATGCGTCGACGCACGGACCGGTTGGTCGCGGTGCTGCTGGTCGGGATGCTGCTGGCCGGTACGTCGGCCGGCTGCGCCGGGCAGCGGGCCGGGTCGGGTGACCTGACCGCGCCGGTGGCCGCGCCCACCGCGCTGCCGGCTGACCCGCTCGACGGCCGGCCCGAGGGGGAACCGTCGGCGCAGCCGAGCGCGGTCGAGGCGCTGGGCGCGGCGCCCACCCGCGCCACGTCGCCGAGCGCCTCCCCGAGCCGTACGCCCACCCGGGCGCCCCGGCCCCGCCCGGTGGCCAAGCCGCCCACCGAGACGAAGGTGCCGCCGGCGCCGCCGAAGCCGCCGTCGAGCGGCTGCGAGCCCAGCTACCAGGGCAGCCAGGCGAGCCGGGCCGAGGCGAAGGCGGCGCTGACCGACGCGGCCGGGAAGACCTACTGGCCGACCTCCGCCCCGAGCATCAAGATCCCGCTCAACCTGGTCAAGGCCACTGCCTGGCAGGAGAGCGGCTGGCAGTCCAACATCGTCGCGTGCGACGGCGGCATCGGGCTGATGCAGGTGATGCCGGCCACCGCGGACTGGATGAACCAGCGGTTCGGGCAGAGCTACGACGTGCGCGACTACCGCGACAACGCCTACCTCGGGGCCAACTACCTGGCCTGGCTGACCAAGTACATCGGCGACATGTACTTCGAGGCGGACTACCGCCTCGACGCCGGCCTGTGCACCGCCGAACTGGACTCCTGCCTGCTCCACGCGGTCATCGCGGCCTACAACTACGGCCACGGCGCGGTCGCGGTGGAGGGCCGGCCGCTGGCGATCCCCAACCCGGGCTACGTGCGCAACGTCCGGGCGCTGATGACCGAGTGCGTCTGCCTCGACTACTGAGCCGAAGCGGGGCCCGGAACCACCGTCGGCCGCCGGGGCGGCGGGGCCGGGAAGACCGGACCCCGCTGCGGCTCACGCGAGGGAGACTCGCCAGCGCGCCGGTCACCGCCGGGCGGCGGCGACCGGCTCGGGGTGCGGCGGGGCGGGCTCGGCCCGCTTGATCCGGCCCGGCCACCAGAACCGGTCGCCGAGCAGGAACGCCAGCGCCGGCACCAGCACCGTACGGACCAGCAGGGTGTCGAGCAGGACGCCGATGCAGACGATGATCCCGATCTGGGTGAGCAGGATCAGCGGCAGCACGCCCAGCACGGCGAAGACCGCGGCGAGCAGCACCCCGGCGCTGGTGATCACCCCGCCGGTGACCCGCAGCGCGGAGCGCATGCCGGCGCGGGTGCCGGCGGCGCGGGCGTCCTCGCGGGCCCGGGTGACCAGGAAGATGTTGTAGTCCACCCCGAGCGCCACCAGGAACACGAAGGCCAGCAGCAGCACCTGGCTGTCCAGCGCCGGGAACCCGAGCAGGTGGTCGAAGAGCAGCCACGCCGCGCCCAGGCTGGCGAAGAACGACGCGATGACGGTGAGCACCAGCAGCACCGGAGCGAGCAGGCCGCGCAGCAGCAGCACGAGCACGGCGCCGACGAGCAGCAGGATGATCGGCAGGATCAGCCGCAGGTCCTTGCCGTTGGCGGCGTCGGAGTCGTAGGTGGCGGCGACCGTGCCGCCGACCACCGCCCCGGTGAAGGGGTCGGCGCCGTCGACGGCGGGCGGGGCGGAGCCGGGCACCGCGGCGACCGCGTCGCGCAGCGCCTCGATCGTCCGGTCGGAGTTGGCCGTGCCCGGCTCGGCGTCGAGCACCACGTCGACCTGGGCCACCTCGGCGCCCGCCTCGCCGGGGCGCGCGGACGCGACGCCCGGCACGGCCGCGGCGGCCTGGGTGACGGCGGGCACCGCCGCGGGTGCGGTGAGCACGGCGACCGGCTGGGTGGTGCCGGCGGGGAAGGCCCGGGCGAGGGTCTCGGCGCCGGTGACCGCCTCGGGCTTGACCCGGAACTGCTCGGTCTCCGACAGGCCGGTGCGGATGCCGAGCCCGCCGAGGGAGAGCGCGGCGAGCAGCAGCACGGCGAGCGCCGCGACCGGCGCGGGGCGGCGTTCGACGGCGGCGCCGAGCCGGCCCCACAGCCGGCCCTCCCGGACCGCGCCGCCGACCCGGGGCACGAACGGCCAGAACAGGCCGCGGCCGAAGATCACCAGCGCGGCGGGGAGGACGAACAGCGCCGAGGCCATGGCGAGGACGACGCCGGTGGCGCAGGCCACCGCGAGGGCCCGGTTGAGCTCCTGTTCGGACAGCAGGAGGGTGAGCACGCCGAGCACGACGGTGAAGCCGCTGGCGAGGATGGGCTCGGCGGTGCGGCGTAGGGCGGCGCGCATCGCGACGAACCGGTCCTGCTCGCGCCACAGTTCCTCCCGGTAGCGGGCGATGAGCAGCAGCGCGTAGTCGGTGGCCGCGCCGAAGACGAGGACGCCGGCGATGCCGGTGACGGCCCCGCCGGGCAGGTTGATGCCGACCGCCGGGACGATGGTGTCCAGGGCGCGCAGGGTGAGCTGCTCGGTGGCGGCGACCACGACGAGCGGCACGATCCACAGGAACGGGCTGCGGTAGGTGATCAGCAGCAGCAGCGCGACCACGGTGGCGGTGACGGCGAGCAGCGTGGTGTCCGCGCCGTCGAAGACCTTGGTCAGGTCGGTGGTGAAGGCGGGTCCGCCGGTCACCGAGACGGTGAGCGCTTCGGGCGCGCCGTCCAGGGCGGCGCGGAGCTGGTCGACCCGGTCGGCGACCTCCTCCTGCCCGCCGGCGGTCGACAGCGGTACGACGACCAGGGCGACCGTGCCGTCCGGGGAGACCTGCGGTGGGCTGATCCGACCGCCGGCGGCGAACCGGCCCAGCTCGCCGGCCTGGCCGCCGATCGCCGCGCGGTCGGCCTCGGTGAGCGGGCCGCCGTCGGCGCGGCTGGTGACCACGATCGCCGGCTGCACGTCGCGGGAGGGCAACTGGTCCTGGAGCCGTTCGACCTGGGTCGACTGCCACTGCACGGACAGGCCGGTGGCCGAGACGGGCTCCGGGTTGTCGGGCTTGGGCAGCCCGAAGACGGCGGCGCCGACGACGATCGCGGCGACCACGGTGAGCCACGCGGCCAGCCGGCCACGGGCGACGCGGGTGAACAGGGACATGGGGGGCGCCTCCCGGTCTGCGGCCGGCGGGCGGCGGCCGCCGACGCGGCGGCACCTTCTCCCGGCTGCCAAGTATCTTGACAACCGAGATTATCGACCGCTGAGTTATGCTGCAACTCGACACCGACGGGGGCAGGGAAGGCGGACGTGGCGACGCACGGCATGTATCGGCGGCGGGAGACGCGCCGCGAGCGGCTGGTCGCGGAGATCGGCGCGGAGCTGCGCCGCTACTCCAGCGACGCCCAGCACATCGGGCACGCCTTCGCCAACCTGCACGGGCTCAACGCCACCGATCTGCAGGCGCTGATCGCGGTGATGGACGCCGAGCTGGCCGACCAGCCGATCACCCCGGGCCGCCTCGGCGAGCAGCTCAACCTCTCCTCCGGGTCGGTCACCGCCCTGATCGACCGGCTGGAACGGGCCGGGCACATCCGCCGCGACCGCGACACCGCCGACCGGCGGAAGGTCTTCCTGCACTACGCCGACCGGGGCGCCGAGCTGGCGATGGACTTCTTCCGGCCGCTGGGTCGGCGTACCGACGAGGTGATGTCCGGGTTCACCGACGACGAACTGGCGGTGGTGCACCGGTTCATGTCGGCGATGAGCGCCTCGATGCGCGAACACCGCGACACCGTCCGCTCGGCCCGCCCCACCCCGGCCCGCCGCCCGGGCTGACCGCGGTGCTGGACCGGCTGGCCACCCGGGTCGCCACCGCGGTGCTGCGGTTGCCCGCCGCGCGTACCCGGCGGGTCACCCTCACCCGCGACATCCCGGTACGGGTCCGCGACGGGGTGCTGCTGCGCACGGACCACTACGCCCCCGACCTGCCCGGCGCGCCGGCGGTGCTGATCCGCACCCCGTACGGGCGGGGCGGGCCGATGCGGCTGCTCGGCCGCCTCGCCGCCGAACGGGGCTTCCACGTGGTGATCCAGTCCTGCCGCGGCACGTACGGCTCGGGCGGGGTGTTCGAGCCGTTGGTGCACGAACGCGACGACGGACTGGACACCGTGGACTGGCTGCGCCGCCAGCGGTGGTGGACCGGGGCGTTCGGCATGTTCGGCGCCAGCTACCAGGGGTTCGTGCAGTGGGCCCTGGCCGCCGACGCGGGTGACGACCTGCGGGCGATGGTCGCCGTGGTGACCGCCTCGGCCACCCGCGACTCCACCTACGCCGGGGACTCGTTCGCGCTGGACACCGTGCTCACCTGGGCGGAGCTGCTGCAGGCGCAGACCGTGCCCTGGCTGGCCCGGCAGTGGGAACTCAAACGCGGGCAGCCCCGGCTGGCCGCCGCGCTGGCCCACCTGCCGCTGGCCGAGGCGGACCGGATCGCCACCGGGGTGCGGGTGCCGTTCTTCCAGGAGTGGCTGCGCCACCACACCCCGGCCGCCGACTACTGGCGTACCCGGGTCTTCGACGACCGGATCGCCCAGGTGCGCGCGCCGGTGGCGATGCTCAGCGGCTGGCACGACATCTTTCTGCCGGCGCAACTGCGCGACTTCGCGGCCCTGCGCGCGGCCGGCGCCGCGCCCCGGCTGACCGTCGGGCCGTGGACGCACGGCAGCCCGGGGCTGTTCGTGGCGGCCCTGCGCGACGGGCTGGACTGGCTCGACGAGCACCTCGCCGGCCGCCCGGTGGCCCGGACCGCGCCGGTGCGGGTGCACGTCGGCGGGGCCGGCGGCGGCTGGCGGGACCTGCCGGACTGGCCGCCGCCGGCCACGCCCGTCCGGTGGCACCTGCACCCGGCCGGCGCGCTGGCCACCGAGCCGGCGGCGCCGTCCGCGCCCGACGGGTTCTGGTACGACCCGGCCGATCCCACCCCCTCGCTCGGCGGCCCGCTGCTGGTCGCCCAGCGCGCCGGGCCGGTCGACAACCGCCCGGTCGAGGCCCGTCCCGACGTGCTCACCTGGAC
Source organism: Micromonospora sp. S4605 (assembly GCF_003176715.1). NCBI lineage: Bacteria > Bacillati > Actinomycetota > Actinomycetes > Micromonosporales > Micromonosporaceae > Micromonospora > Micromonospora sp. S4605. The sequence goes on along the minus strand of NZ_QGSW01000084.1, from coordinate 4,824 downwards.
CAGCGCGCCGCTCGCCGACCCGGTCGAGGTGGCCGGCCCGGTGCACGCCGAGGTGCACGTGCGCAGCGAACTGTCCTACCTCGACGTCTTCGTGCGACTGTGCGACGTGGACCGGCGGGGCCGGTCCTGGAACGTCTGCGACGGACTGGTCCGCATCGAGCCGGGCCGCTACCCGACCGACCCCGCCGGCGTGGTCCGGGTGCCGGTGGAGCTGTGGCCCACCGCGCACCGGTTCGCGTCCGGGCACCGGTTGCGCGTGCAGGTCTCCGGCGGTGCCCACCCCCGGTACGCGCGCAACCCCGGCACCGGCGAGCCGCTCGGCACCGCCGTGACGCTGCGTGCGGGTCGTCGGGAGATCCTGCACGATCCCGAGCACCCGTCGGCGATCGTCCTGCCCGTGCTGGCTTCTGTTCCGCAGCTACGTCCACGCTGAACAGACCCCCTCTGAACTGGGCGTTTGTCCATCGACCGAGTTATCGTTGGGCAACGCCCGGCGTTGTGCACCAGTTGGCCGGGCGCGCGCGTGCAGCCCCCTCGCCGCGTACGCGGCGTCACTGTCGTGCCCGGCCCCCGACCCGACGAGGGGGACCCATGACGCGCGCACCCACCAACCTGTTGACCGTGCGCAACCTGCTGCTCGCCCATCTCAACGTCGATCCCGACCGGGTGCGGAGCCAGGACCTCGAACCGGCCGAGGTCGGCATCGTCGGCGACGCCTCGCACCGCGGCGGTTACCACTGCGGCTCCGACCGGGTGGTCGCCGGCGACTACTCGGTGGTGGAGTCACCCCGGGACCGCAACGGGCTGACCCTGGACGCCGCGGCGCTCGACGTGGGGCAGTTCGAGGTCCGCTCCGGCGGGCGCACCCACGACCTGCACAGCTTCTCCGTCTGGTGCGTCGGCCAGTGCGCCGCCAACGCGCCGGACACCCGGGACATCCGCGAGATCATCTACTCCCCGGACGGCCGGGTCGTCCGGCGGTGGGACCGGCTCAACCGGCGCAGCACCGGCGACGACTCCCACCTGTGGCACACCCACTTCAGCTTCTTCCGCGACGCGATCAAGGCGGGCCGGGACCAGACCCCGCTGTTCCGCCGCTACCTGACCACCATCGGCCTCATCGAGGGAGACGACATGACCCCGCAGGAGCATGCCTGGCTGGAGACCATCCACCGCAACCTGACCGTCCTGGACGGCCGCAACCCGGTCGGGCAGATCTACACCCGGATGGCGATGGGGGAGGACCACCTCAACACCAGCTACGTGGTGCCGCACCCGAGCCTGCAGAGCCTCGGCGCGCAGCTCAGCGCGGTGCAGACGGCGCTGAGCCAACTGGCCGGCAAGGACGTCACCGACGAACCGGCGATCATCGCGGGTGTGCTGGCCGGGCTGACCCCGGAGAAGATCGCCGCGGCGATCCCACCCACGCTGGCCCGCCAGGTGGCCGAGGAACTGGCCCGTCGCCTGGCCTCCTGAGCCGGCCGCGGCGGGTCGCGGTGCGCGCTGGACGGGCGGTGCGGCGCGGGTCGCGGGTGCCGGCGCGGGTTGCCGGCGCGGCGCGGGTCGCGGGCGCGACGCGGGTCGCGGGCGCGACGCGGGTCGCGGGCGCGACGCGGGTCGCGCCGGTGCTGCCCGGCGAACCGGATACCGCAGAGTCATCACGATGACTCTGCGGTATCACGTCCTTCCCGCATGGCTCCCGCCGGCGGGGTGACACTTCGGCCGCCGAGCTTCGCAAGAGCGATTGCGCAATAATTCTTGCGAAACGGCTCTTGCGAATGGCAGGCTGGCGGCATGCCGAACCCCGACGTCCGCCAGGTGACCGATTCACGGGTCCTGGCCGCCCTCGCCCACCCGCTGCGCCGACGCCTGATGGACGTGCTGAAGGTGCACGGGCCGTCGACGGTCGGTGCGCTCGCCGAGCGCACCGAACAGGCCCCGGCCAACGTCAGCCACCACCTCAAGGTGCTCGCTGCCGCCGACCTGGTCGCCGAGGCGCCGGAACTGGCCCGCGACCGCCGCGAGCGGTGGTGGCGCCTGGTCAGCCGGTCAGTGGCATGGTCGAGCGCCGACTTCGACGCCGACCCGGCGACCCGGGCGGTGGCCGACGCCGCCACCTCGCTCAACCTCGACCGACACGTCGCGCTGGCCCGGGCCTGGCACGCCGCCGGCGACGATGCGCACGAGGCCTGGGGTGACGGACCGTTCTCCACCGACCGCTGGCTGCACCTCACCCCGGACGAGCTCGCCGAGCTGAGCCGCGAGCTGAACGAGCTGCTGGCCCGCTGGGCCGAGCGGAAGGCGCTCGACGACGGCCGCCGCCGCGAGCCGGTCTTCCTGTTCGCCCACGGCTTCCCGGCCCGGCCGTGAGCCCGGCGACGGCCACCCGGCCCGCCGGGACGGACGCCGGCAGCCGCCCGGCCGGGGGACTGCGCGGGCACCGCGACTTCCGGCTGCTCTGGGCCGCCCAGACGGTCAGCAGCCTCGGCAGCAACGTCACCGCGGTGGCACTGCCCCTGGTCGCGGTGACCGTGCTCGACGCCAGCACCTTCGCGGTCGCGGTGCTCACCGCCGCGGCCTGGCTGCCCTGGCTGCTGATCGGCCTGCCGGTGGGCGCCTGGGTGGACCGGCTGCGCCGGCGGCCCGTGATGATCGCCTGCGACGTGGCCTCGGCGCTGCTGTTTCTCAGCGTGCCGCTCGCCGCCGTGCTGGAGGTGCTCACCGTCGGGCAGCTGCTGGTGGTGGCCCTCGGTGGGGGCGTGTCCCGGGTCTTCTTCGAGACCGCCGACCAGGTCTACCTGCCGGTCCTGCTGCGCCCGGAACAGCTGCCGGCCGGCAACGCCCGGATCCAGGCCACGCACACCGCCAGCTACGTGTTGGGCCCAGGGATCGCCGGCCTGGTGGCGCAACTCGCCGGCGCGGTCACCGCGCTGCTGCTGGACGCGCTGAGCTTCCTGGTCTCCGCGGTCTGCCTGCTGCGCATCCGGCGGGTCGAGCCGCGGCCGGAGCCGGCCGGGCGTACGTCGTCGTTGCGCCGGGAGATCGCCGCCGGGATCCGGTTCGTCGCCGGCGACCCGTATCTGCGGGTGCTGACACTGTTCGGCGCGGCCAGCAACATCGGACTGGTCGGCTACCAGGCCGTGCTGGTGGTGTTCCTGGTCCGCGAGGTGGGGGTGGCGCCGGGCCCGGTCGGCGTGCTGGTCGCGGTGATGAGTCTCGGCGGCATCGTCGGCGCGGTGCTGGCCACCGGGCTCGGGCACCGCCTCGGCACGGCCCGGACGCTGCTGGCCGCGGCGGCGTTCACCGGGCCGCCCGCGCTGCTGATCCCCCTCGCCGGGCCGGGGGCCGGGTTGGTCTGGCCGGCGCTCGGCGGGGTGCTGGTCAGCCTCGGAGTGGCGGTGGGCAACGTGCTCAAGAGCAGCTTCCGGCAGGCGTACCCGCCGCACCACCTGCTCGGCCGGGTGACGGTCAGCATGCAGCTGCTCAACTACGGGACGATCCCGCTCGCCGCGGTGGCGGCCGGCGCGCTCGGGGCCGCCTTCGGCACCCGCGCCGCGCTCGGGGTGATGACCGGCTGGCTGGCGCTCACCCCGCTGATCCTGCTGGTCGGGCCGCTGCGCCGGCGGCGGGACCTGCCCACCGCGCCCGGAAGATCCTGACGCGCTGCGGCGGCGGCCGGTCCCCGGCCGCCGCCACCGGCATCGGTCACATCGGGCGGACGTTGTCCGCCTGTGGACCCTTCTGCCCCTGGGCCACCTCGAACTCGACCTTCTGGCCCTCGCTCAGCTCCCGGTAACCGCTCGTCGCGATGGCCGAGTAGTGGACGAACACGTCCGGACCCCCGCCGTCCTGCTCGATGAAGCCGAAGCCCTTTTCCGAGTTGAACCACTTAACCGTGCCGGTTGCCATGCATCTCTCCTGTTCGAAGCGGCCGACCGCCGGCCGTCGGCCGATGATCGCCCTGTACCTGTCCGACAGTAACCGGCCAAACCCCGATCTGCCGGGCGAAGTGCCGCAGGCGGTGCGAGCAGTTCCGCGGGTCGGCATCGTGAAAGCCGCCCGGCGGCCGGCCCGCTGCGGCATGCTTGCGCCGGTGACCGAAGTCGCGAACGCCGCCCTCACCGACCTGGAGCGGGAGATCCTCGCCCCCGGCGGTGGGCTGGACCGGCTCCGGCTGGTGCGTACGCCGTTCGTGCCCGAGGTGCGGCTGCACCTGGCCGAGGACGCGATCGTCTGGTGGGCCCGGATGGAGGCGCACGCCGGGCGCCACCTGCCGCCGCCGTACTGGGCGTCGGTCTGGGCCGGTGGCCAGGCCCTCGCCCGCTACCTGCTCGACCACCCCGAACTGGCCGCCGGCCGCCGGGTGCTCGACCTGGCCGCCGGCTCCGGGCTGGTGGCCATCGCCGCCGCGCTCGCCGGCGCCCGGCGGGTGGTCGCCAACGACATCGACCCGTACGCGGTCGCGGCGGTCACGGTCAACGCCCGGGCCAACCGGGTCACCGTCGTGGCCACCGGTGGCGACCTGCTCGACACCGACGGCGCCGGAGTGGACCTGCTGGTGGCCGGGGACGTGTTCTACGACGCGCCGCTGGCCGCGCGGATGCGGGCCTTCCTGCACCGGGTCGCCGCCACCGGCGCCGACGTGCTGGTCGGCGACCCCGGCCGGGGTCACCTGCCGGCAGGGCTGACGGTGGTCGCCGATTATCCGGTGCCGACCACCGAGCCCAGCGTCGACTCGCCGGTGCGCCGGGTGCAGGTGCTGCGCCCCCGCTGACGCCCGGGCCGCGACTCAGGGACCACCCGGAGGGGGATTCAGGGGCGGGT
>NZ_QGSW01000068.1:0-64683 GCF_003176715.1 Micromonospora sp. S4605 | reverse complement strand
ACGTGCAGGACGCGGTGGCCGCCGCCGAGGACCGGAACTTCTACAAGCACTCCGGTGTCGACTACAAGGGCATCGCCCGGGCCGCGTGGAACAACTTCACCGGCGGCGACAAGCAGGGCGCCTCGACCATCACCCAGCAGTACGCCCGCAACGCCTACGACAACCTGAACGACGACACGTACGCGCGGAAGGTGAAGGAGGCGATCCTCGCCTCCAAGCTGAACGACAAGTACACCAAGCCGCAGATCATGCAGCACTACCTGAACGTGATCTACTTCGGCCGCGGCGCGTACGGCATCCAGGCGGCGGCGCAGACGTACTTCAAGAAGGACGCCAGCAAGCTCACCGTCGCCGAGGGCGCGGTGCTGGCCGCGCTGATCAAGCAGCCGCAGGCCACCGCCACCCACAAGGGCTACGACCCGGCGGTCAACCCGACCGACGCGCAGGGCCGCTGGCAGTACGTGATCGACGGCATGGTCGCCGAGGGCTGGCTGGACGCGCCCGGCAAGCCGCAGCGGCCGACCGAGTACCCGAAGAACATCCAGAAGCCGAACAAGGGTGGCGTCGGGGTCGACTTCGGCGTCAACACGCCCCAGGGCAACGTGATCAACTACGTCCGGGACGAGATGCGGGAGAAGGGCCTCTGCGTCGAGAGCGAGGCAGACGTCACCGACGCCAAGCCGCTCTGTTCCCAGGCGCTGATGGCCGGCGGCTACCGGATCCGCACCACCATCGACATGAAGATCCAGAAGGCGGCGGTCGAGACGGCCCAGCGCAGTGCGAAGGGTTCGGAACTCAACGGCCAGCCGAAGAACCTGATGGCGGCGGTGGTGGCCGTCGAGCCGAAGACCGGCCGGGTGCTCGCCTACTACGGCGGCGACAACGGCACCGGCACCGACTACGCCGGCAAGAACACCGACGCCAACGGCAACGTCACCGGTGGCCACTCGCCGGGTTCGAGTTTCAAGATCTACACCCTGGCGGCGGCGCTCAAGGAGGGCAAGGCGCTCGAGTCGCGCTGGAAGGGCCGGGCCTTCACGCCGCCGGGCACCAAGTTCAAGGTCAGCAACGCCGGCGTGGACAACCCCTCCTGCGGCAACTCCTGCACGCTGAAGGTCTCCACCCTGAAGTCGCTGAACGTGCCGTTCTACCACGTCACCGAGGACATCGGGCCGGACAAGGTCATCCAGATGGCCCGCGACGCCGGGGTCAGCACCATCTGGCGGTCGGACACCAACCCGCCGAAGGCGTACGACCTGACCGAGAGCGACCCGGAGAAGATCGCGCACCCCAACGGCCCGTTCTTCCACGTGGTCGGTTACGGCCAGTACCCGATCACGGTGCTGGACCACGCCAACGGTGTCGCCACCTTCGCCAACCAGGGCGTCTACCACAAGGCGCACTTCCTCTACAGCGTCGAGAAGGTGGACAAGAACACCGGCAAGTGGGTGAAGGTTCCGGGCGGCGGCGAGAAGCTGAAGGGCGAGCAGCGGATCCCCAAGGACGTCGTGGCCGACGTGACCTCGGTGCTGGAGCAGTACCCGGCCCAGGTCAACCACCGGCTCGACAACGGCCGGAAGGCCGCCTCCAAGACCGGTACCTGGGAGCAGAAGCCGGACAGCCCGGAGAACGGCGATGCCTGGATGATCGGCTACACGCCGCAGATCGCCACCGCGGTCTGGGTGGGCAACGTCAAGGAGCGCAAGCCGCTCAAGATGAAGAACGGCACCCGGATCAGTGGCGGCAACCTGCCGGGCACCATCTGGGAACGGTTCATGGACGAGGCGCACAAGGCCAAGGACTGGGAGAAGCTCGACTTCCCGCCCGCGGCCAACGTGGGTGATCCGGATTCCGGCAACGGCGAGGCACCGCCGCCCACCGTCCCGCAGAACCCGCCGGGCTGCCCGAACCCGCTGAACCCGTTCTGCCCGCGCGACGGCAACAACGGCGGCGGCAACGACGGCGGCGGCAACGACGGCGGCGACAACGACGGTGGCACGCCGACCAACCCGTTCGACCCGCCACGCGGCGGCGGCGGGGGAGGCTTGTTGCCCAGCACACCACCCCGCACCACAGCGGGCTACTGAGCCCGTGAACGCCGCCGGCGGCCGGAGAGATCCGGTCGCCGGCGGCGTTTCGCGTCCCCGCCACGACGTGAGAGGGGGCACGCGAAGCCCGCTCGTGGGGCAGGATGCGGTTTCATGAGCACGAGTGGAGTGGACGGCGAACCCGATTCCCCACGCGGGCGGGCCCGGATCCCGGGCCGGTACGGCGACCCGGCGCGGGCCCCGGTCGGTGGCCCCGGCCGGGCTCCGGTTCCGGCGCCACCGGCCTCCGGTGGGCAGAGCGGCCGGGCGACGGTCGGTTCCGCCCCGGTGGGTGCGGCGTCGGCCGGGCGGGCCCGGGTCGGCGGTTCTGCGGCGGTGGCTCGGGCCAGCGTGTCCCCGGTCTCCGGCGGGCCGGGCGGCCCCGGTGGCCCCGGCGGGCCGACCGGTCCCGGTCGCGGTGCACGCGGCGCGGGTGACCCGGCCGCGGCGGCGCGGGCGCGGAAGCGGAAGCGGTTGAACATGCTGATCGCCGGGTTCGCGGTCCTCATCATGCTGGCCGGGCTCGGCGTCGTCGGCTTCACCTGGTACTCCACCCGGGTGGTGCTGCCCGAGGTGACCGACCTGCCGCTCTCCACCACCGTGTACGCCGCGGACGGCAAGAACATCGTGGCGAAGCTCGGCGAGGAGAACCGGACGTTCGTCACCATCGACCAGATCCCGCAGCACGTGCAGGACGCGGTGGCCGCCGCCGAGGACCGGAACTTCTACAAGCACTCCGGTGTCGACTACAAGGGCATCGCCCGGGCCGCGTGGAACAACTTCACCGGCGGCGACAAGCAGGGCGCCTCGACCATCACCCAGCAGTACGCCCGGAACGCGTTCGACAACCTCCAGGACGACACGTACGGCCGGAAGGTGAAGGAGGCGATCCTCGTCTCGAAGCTGAACGACAAGTACACCAAGCCGCAGATCATGCAGCACTACCTGAACGTCATCTACTTCGGTCGGGGCGCGTACGGCATCGAGGCGGCGGCGCACACCTACTTCGACACCTCGGCGGCGAAGCTGACCCCGGCCCAGGGCGCCGTGCTCGCCGCCCTCATCAAGCAGCCCGTCGCCAGCCAGACCCACCAGGGCTACGACCCGGCGGTCAACCCGACCGACGCGCAGGCCCGCTGGCAGTACGTGATCGACGGCATGGTGGCCGAGGGCTGGCTGGGCGTGCCCGGTCGACCGGACCGGCCTACCGAGTACCCCAAGGTGCTGCCGCCGCCGAAGGACGGCAACGGGTTCGGCGTGAAGACCCCGAGCGGCAACGTGGTCAACTACGTCCGGCAGGAGCTGGAGCAGTGGGGCGTCTGCTCCGACTCCGGCGCGCCGGGGAAGCCGGCGTGCGTCGACGAGTTGCGCGACGGCGGCTACCGGATCAAGACCACCATCGACTGGAAACTGCAGAAGGCGCTGGAGGCGGCGGCCCAGCCGGACAAGAAGGGCTCGGTGCTGTACGGGCAGCCCAAGAACCTGATGGCGGCGGCGGTCTCCATCAACCCGCGTAACGGTCGGGTGCTCGCCTACTACGGCGGGGACAGTGGCGCCGACTTCGACTACGCCGGCAGGAACACCAACGCCAACGGCGACATCGTCGGCGGGCACCCGCCGGGCTCCTCGTTCAAGGTCTACACGCTGGCCGCCGCCATCGACGCCGGCATCTCGGTCAAGTCGCACTGGGACGCCACCCCCTTCAAGCCGAGAGGGTTCAAGGACAAGGTGCAGAACGCCGGCCGGGGCGCGGGCGTGTGCGGCAAGTGGTGCACCCTGGAGGAGTCGACGATCCGGTCGTACAACGTGCCGTTCTTCCACGTCACCGAGGAGATCGGCCCGGACAAGGTGGTCGAGATGGCCAAGCGGGCCGGGGTCGGCACCATGTGGACCGTCGACCCGCCCAAGCCGTACGACCTCACCGCCTCCGAGCCGGCGGAGCTCGCGCCGACCAGGTTCGACCGGGTGGTGGGCTACGGCCAGTACCCGATCACCGTGCTCGACCACGCCAACGGACTGGCCACCCTCGCCAACGACGGCAAGTACAACAAAGCGCACTTCGTCCTGTCGGTGGAGAAGCAGGACAAGACCACCGGCGAGTGGGTGAACGTGCCGGGGGCCGCGGAGCAGCTGCACAAGGAGGGCGGGCAGCAGCGGATCCGGCCGGAGGTCGCCCGCGAGGTGACCGCGGTGCTGAAGGAGATTCCCGAGAAGAACAACGCCAACCTGGACGGCGGCCGGGACGCGGCCGGCAAGACCGGCACCTGGGAGTACAACGGCACGCCGCGCAACGCGCACGCCTGGATGGTCGGGTACGACAAGAACGTCGCCACCGCGGTCTGGGTCGGCAGCCGGGATGCGAAGAAGCCCACGATCGTCGACGACGACGGCAACGACATCGGTGGCAGCAGCTTCCCGGCCAAGCTGTGGAAGCGGTACATGGACGCGGCGCTGAAGGGCAAGGCCAGTTCCGACCTGCCCGCCGTCACCGGGATGGGCGACGCGGAGGCCGGCAACGGCACCGAGCCCGCCCCGCCGTCGCCGCCGCCCACCCAGCCGCAGCAGCCGGGCTGCCCGGACCCGCTGAACCCGCTCTGCCCGCCGGGCGGCGGCGACAACGGCGGCGGGACGCCCACCATCCCGACGCTCCCGGCCACCCCGCCACCACCCGACAACGGCGGGACCGGCGGTGGACTGTCACCCACCACCCCACCCCGCACGACCGAGCGGTACTGACCCCACGGGCGCCGCCGGCGGCCGGACCACGACACCGGCCGCCGGCGGCGTTTCGGGTACGACAAGTCGGGCGGGACGGGACGCGGAGCCCGCCCGTACGGCAGGATGCTCGTTCATGAGCACGCAGTCGACGCCCGGCATCGACGAGCCCGGTGCCCCCGATCACCCGTCCCGCTCCGACGGGTTCGTCCGGGGGCTCTCCGGACTGATCGGCGGCCCGCTGGGTGACCACGCGGTGGCGCTGGACCGGCCGGCCGGCCGGGAGCGCCGGTTCTGGACGGCCGCCCGGATCGTGCTGGCCCTGGTCTGCCTGACCCTGGCCCTGCACTGGGTGCAGAAGTCGCCGTGCCAGGACGGCGCCTGGCAGAACAACGTGCAGTACACCCGGTTCTGCTACACCGACGTGCTGGCGCTCTACTACGCCGAGGGGCTCAACGAGGGCAAGGTCCCCTACCGCGACCACCCAGTCGAGTACCCGGTGCTGACCGGTTACCTGATGGGCGCGCTGGGCCTGCCCGTGCACGCGCTCGGCACCGGCGACCCCGAACTCAACCAGGGCCAGTGGTTCTACAACCTCAACGCGCTGGTGCTCGGCGCGCTGGCGGTGGCCACCGTCGCGGTGATCCTCGCCCTGCGCCGCCGCAGACCCTGGGACGCCGCGCTCTTCGCGCTCGCGCCAGCGCTGCTGCTCACCGCCACTGTCAACTGGGACCTGCTGGCCATCGGGCTGGCCGCGTTCGGGCTGCTCGCCTGGGCACGCAGCCGCCCCGCCCTGGCCGGCGCCCTGCTCGGCCTGGCCGGGGCCGCCAAGTTGTGGCCGCTGTTCATCCTCGGCCCGGTGCTGATGCTCGCCCTGCGCGCCGGGCGGCTACGCGCCGCGCTGACCGCCATCGGCAGCGCCATCGTCGCCGTGGTGGTGGTCAACCTGCCGGTGGCCATCCCGTACCGGGAGAACTGGGACCGGTTCTTCGAACTCAACACCGAGCGCGCCATCGACTGGGGCACCCTCTGGTACATCGGCCGCTACCTGGACAACAAGGTGGGCAGCCCGGACCCCACCGACCTCGGCCCGTTCGAATGGCTCAACGTCAACATTCCCACCCTGAACGTGCTGACGTACGCCCTCTTCGGGCTGGCCTGCCTCGGGGTGGCCGCGCTGGCGCTGGCGGCGCCGCGCCGTCCCCGGCTCGCCCAGCTCGCGTTCCTGGTGGTCGCCGCATTCCTGATCTTCAGCAAGGTGTGGTCGCAGCAGTTCGTGCTCTGGCTGCTGCCGCTGGCCGTGCTGGCCCGCCCGAAGTGGGGCGCCTTCCTGGCCTGGCAGGCGGCCGAGGTCTGCTACTTCGCGGCCTTCTACGGCGAACTGCTCGGCGCGGCCACCGCCCGGCCGGTGTTCCCGGAGGGGGTCTTCGTGCTCGCCGCCACGCTGCGGCTGACCACCGTGGTGGTGCTCTGTGCGCTGGTCATTCGGGAGATCATGCGCCCGGAGCTGGACGCGGTCCGCGGCACCTACCTGGACGACCCGGACGGCGGGGTGCTCGACGGCGCCCCGGACGCCGGATGGCTCGACCACTGGCGACACCGACCGGCCCAGCCCACGCCCGAGCCGGTCAGCCCCTAGGCTGACCGGCGGCGCTACTGCCAGGTGGCGGTGTCGGGGTCGATGCCGTGGGCACGCGCGCTGGCGTCGATGCTCTGCCGGAACCACGTGGCGAGGCCGGCGCGGATGCCGTCGTAGTGGGCAGCGAACGCCGGATCGGCCTCGAACATGCGGCCGAGGCAGACCTGCATCTGCCGGGTGAGGGGAAAGTACGAACCGAACACCTCACGGTGCCGCTCGACGAGCCGGTTCGCTTCCGGACTGCCAGGGGTGACACCGGCGTCCACCGCGTCCGCGAGGGCACGGTCGAGGTCGGCGATGGTGTCGGCGATGGCCTGCCATTCCTCCGGACCACGAGCGGCTGAGCGTTCGGCGTACTGCTGCCACTGCGTCGTGTCTCCGTAGCGCTGCCGGGCCTGGGCGGGCCAGTCCGGGTTCCAGTCGGGGCCGAAGATCGCGGCCTGCTGCTCGACGGTCAGCAGCAGGCCGCGCGCGTGGGCATCGATCATCCGATCCAGGCCGGCGCTGAGCTGCTGGAGGCGGTCGATCCGTTGGGCGACCTGGGTGCGCTGCGCGCGCAGCGCCCCGGGCACGTCCACGGTCGAGTCGTCCAGGACGGCCCGAATCCTGTCCAGGTCGAGGCCGAGTTCCCGGTAGACGACGATGCGGTGCAGGCGTTCCAGATCGCCGGCGGTGTAGAGCCGGTATCCGGCAGCCGTGCGCAGCGACGGTCGCGCCAGACCGATGTCGTCCCAGTGGTGCAGCGCGCGGACCGTCACGCCCAGCCGCGTCGAGACCTGACCGACGGTCAGGCCGTCGGCCTCAGCGGCATCAGGCGTGCTCCGTACCGCCGTCGCCACCGACGCCAGGTGGGGTGATCCCGATGGCTTCAAGGTTCCGAGCCTCCTGACTGGCTGGATCAAAGGGCCTCGCCGCGGTGAAGACGATCCGCGCCTTCTCGGGCGTGATCACCTCCACGTCGCGGGTGTTCCAGGGAGTGTCCCGTGGGCCGTCGACCGAGTCCGGGTTCAGCGCACGGCAGGCCTCGACGACGGAGTCGACCTGGCTGAGCACGCACGAGAAACTGACGCTCATCGCCGGTGCCTGCGCCGGAACGCTCGCCGCCGAGACGAGGAGCACGTCCTGGAACGCCCACCGGCGCAGATGCACGAGCGTGCCGGGGATGCTGAACAGCTCGAAGAACCCGAGCCCACGAACCCAGAAGTCCACCGACGCCGCCAGATCGCTCGTGGGGATCGTCACGAACGCGGGCATTCCGTAGATCCCCCGGAACGGCTCCGGCGCAACCGCGTCCGGGCCGGGAGCGGGCACGGGGCTGATCTCGAAAGCGTTGTAGTAGTCGCTCATGTGCCTCACCCTCCGGCCTCACGCGACGTAAGGGTCAAGCCGGATCCGCGAATCCGGTTGGGCCTCCCGCAACCCCACCGCGCCTGCGGCGTGGCTCAGAGACGGAAGACCACCACCTGGCCGATCTCCTCACGGGTGATGTCGAGCCCGTCCACCGGCGCGTCGATGGTGATCTCCCACGGTGTACCGGGCACCTGGTCGCGCATCAGCAGCACGTTGCGCACCCCGAGGGTGCGCAGGTAGTCGACGCTGGTCTGGTCCGGGAAGGCGGCCGCCACCCGGCGCACCTCGTCGAGCTGGTGCGGGGTGAAGCCGCTGCCCCCGTTGACCACGTCCTGGAAACGGCTGGTCGACCAGAGCATCACCGGCTGGTCCAGGCTCTGGTTGCTGGGCAGCACCAGCAGCGGGCCGTCCACCGTCCGCATCGCGGCCGGCTGCGGCGGCACCACCGGGTGCGGGGTGGTGTTCAGCCCTTCGACGATCACCAGCAGCAGCGGCACCAGGGTGGCCAGCCGCAGCCCCGGGCTCGGCCAGGACGGGATCCGCTCGGCGGAGATCTCGCGTACCCGGGCGGCGAACGCGCTCACCGCGCCGGCCGCGAGCAACCCGAGCAGCAGCGTGGTCCAGAGCATCAGCCGGCCCGGCGTCCGCAGGCCGTTCCAGCCCGGAAGGTGCTCGAAGAGCGGCACGTAGGTGAACGTGCCGTCGAAGAACCGGGTGCCCATGGCGAGCACCATGGTCACCACCACCCCGGCGAGCAGCAGCAGCCGGTGGCGCAGCTTCCACACCGAGAAGAAGAGCCCGCCGGCCGCGAGCGCGTAGAGCACGAAGCCGGGCAGCAGGGTCATCTCCGGGTGCCACGGCAGCGTGGCGCGGGCGCCCTCGTGCAGGCTCCCCCACACCCGCGACTCGGCCGGCGCGGTGAAGAAGCCGATGGCCGGCGGCGAGAAGATCGAGATGTCGCCGATGGTGCGCTCCGCCTGCGGGTGCAGCTGCGCCACCTTGAAGTACGGCAGCGCCATCAGCAGGCCGATCCCGGCGAAGATCGCCCCACCGACCAGGTCGGCGAGCAGCAGCCGGCGCCCGAACGGGCGCTTCACCGGCCGGACCACCCAGCGGCGCAGGAACCAGGTGACGGCCGCGACCACGACCGTCCCGCCGAGGAAGTACGCGAACGGCAGCCCGATGCCGAACCCGAGACTGAGCTGCCAGGCCGCCACCAACCAGCCGGCGTAGACCCAGCCGTCGTGCCGGCGCTCCGGGCGGTAGCCGTGTCGCAGCGAGTAGCCGTGCCCGCGGGCCAGCATGGCCAGCGCCAGCGGGATGCCGCCGTTGGAGACCACGTGCAGGTGGCCGGCCTGGGCCAGCAGCCACGGCGCATAGGCGTAACTCACCCCGGCCACCGCCGCGCCGATCCGGCCCGCGCCGAGCTGCCGGGCCAGCGCGTACGCCCCGAACGTGGCGAGCGCGTGCGCCAGCACGAAGATGATGTTGTAGCGCAGGATGGCGGCCTCGGGGCCGGTGCCGAGCATCCCGGCCGGCGCGTAGCCGAGCAGGGTGTCGGAGAAGGCGAAGCTCCACGACTCGGGGAAGAACGTGTTCGCGTGCCACAGCTGCGCCGGGTTGGTCAGCAGGATGTGCCCCGACCACGCCATCTGCCAGGCCTGCAGGCTCGGGTCCCAGTAGTCCTGCGGCAGCGTGTGGCGCGGGTAGCGCAGGGTGGGCCAGGTCAGCAGCACGGCCAGCACCAGCGACCCGACGGTGGCCAGGGTCCACTCGTGGATCAGGCCCCGGCCGATCGCCCGCCCGATCCGCCGCACCCGGGTGGGCACCGGCTCGGGGGCCGGCGCGAAGGCGGCCCACGGGTCGGCCTCGCCGTCCTTGTCGCCTGCGCTCTTGCCGGACCCGTCCTTGCCGGACCCGTCCTTGCCGGACCCGTCCTTGCCGTCGGTCTTGCCGGATCTGTCCTTGCCGTCGGTCTTGCCGGACCCGTCGTTGGCGCCGTCGGTCCTGCTCGCTCCGCTCTTGCCGTCGGCGGTCTCGCCCGATCCGCCCTTGTCGTCGGCGGTCCTGTCGTCAGCGGTGTCGCCCGGTCCGCTAGTGCCGGCCGCGGTGCTGTCGGGCTTGTCGGGCCCGCTCCCGCCGTCCGCGCTCGTGCCGCCGGCGACCTTGCCGTCCGCGACCCTGGTTTCGGCGGTCCTGCTGGATCCGGCCGTGTCGCCGGACTCGGCCTTGCCGCTCGTGGTGCCGTCGGTCTCGCTTCCGCTGTTCCCGGCCCTGCCGTCCGCGACCTTGCCGTCGGCGGCCTGGTCGGTCGCGCGGCCGGCGTCCGTGGTCCGGCCGTCCGTCTCCCGCGCACCGGTGCCGCTCCCGGGACCGGTCCCGCCGGCCGCGGTCTTCTTCGCCGCGGCGCCCTCGGCGCCGGGCGCGTCGGCCGGCTGCGGTCCGCCGGCGGCGGACTGGTCCGTCGTCATGCCGCCGGGCTCTCCGTCCCGAGCTGCTCCCGGAGGAAGGCGATGTCGGCCGCCTGGCCGGTCACCCCGCCGGGGGTCTCCACGATCACCGGTGCGCCGGCCGCGCGGATGACCGCGACCACCAGCTCCGGGTCGATCGTGCCGCCGTCGAGGTTGTCGTGCCGGTCCTGGCCGGAGCCGAACGCGCCCTTGGAGTTGTTGGCGTGCACCAGGTCGATCCGGCCGGTGATCGCCTTAACCCGGTCCACCAGCCCGAGCAGCTCCTCGCCACCGGCGTGGGCGTGGCAGGTGTCCAGACAGAAGCCGACGCCGTAGTCGCCGACCGCGTCCCACAACCGGGCGAGCGCGTCGAGCCGGCGGGCGCAGGCGTTGTCGCCGCCGGCGGTGTTCTCGATCAGGACCGGTACGCCGAAGCCACCCGACTCCGCCGCGTACGCGAAGGTCTTGCGCCAGTTGTTGAAGCCCACCGCGAGGTCGTCACCGGCGTTGACGTGCCCGCCGTGCACGATGAGGCCCTTGGCGCCGATCGCCGCGGCCGCCTGCGCGTGCCCGAGCAGGAGCTTGCGGCTCGGGATCCGGATCCGATTGTTCAGCGTGGCGACGTTGATGACGTACGGCGCGTGCACGTAGAGGTCGACGTCGGCGGCCTTCAGCCGCTCCGCGTCCTCCCGGGGCTTCGGCGCCTTCCACCCCTGCGGGTCGGAGAGGAAGAACTGCACGGTCTCGGCCGCTCGGGCGGTCGCCTCCGCCAGCGGGTCGGTCGGATCGACGTGTGCTCCGATACGCATGCAGGGGAGCCTACGTCGCGTCCCCGACAACCGGGGTGACGCCCGCCGCCGAATCGGGCCGCCGCGTCACCGGACGGTTCGGCGCTCGTTGAGGGGAGTGGGATCGACGGTCGGCTCTCCGGCAGGTCGTGGCGCACGTCGTGCCGCCCGCTGCCGCAGACCGTCGCCAGAGCGGGGCAGCCCCCGTCGCGCGGCCCGGCGCGACGGGGGCCCGCCCCACCGGCGACCAGCGCTTCCGAAGGCCCACGAAAAGAATTGTCGGAGATTTAGCCATTTACCCCGACAAGCAGCAAGTTCCAACGTATCGTCGGGTAACAACATGATAAAGCTCCGCGGGGCGTCCCCGGTCCAACCTCATCGGTGTGGTCGTTCCTCCCCAGGTCCCACCCAAGGAATGCGGACGGGACGCCCCGCGGCCTCGTTGACGGGGGCCGGCCACGACAGTGCTGTCGAGCCGGCCCCCGTCACCGCGTCCGGCGCCGGCCGCCGCGACCTGCCCGGACATGATCGTCCGGACCGGGTATCCTGGTCCGGTTGTCCGCGCCCGGGTGGGATCCCCCGACTCCGGAGCGGGCCACGACGCACGACCTCCTGCCACGGAAGGACCGTGGCCGCTTAGCCCACAGGAGGTGAGCACGTCTTGCGTCATTACGAGATCATGGTGATCCTCGACCCCAGCCTCGAGGAGCGCACCGTCGCCCCGTCGCTCGACACGTACCTGAACGTGATCCGGACCGCGGGTGGCTCGGTGGAGAAGACCGACGTGTGGGGCCGCCGGCGCCTCGCGTACGAGATCAACAAGAAGGCCGAGGGCATCTACGCCGTCATCGACCTGCAGGCGACGCCTGCGGCGGTGGCCGAGCTGGACCGTCAGCTGCGACTCAACGAGTCGGTGCTGCGCACCAAGGTCATCCGGCCGGAGATGCGCTGAGCATTCCCCGGTAACGCCCGGATCAGCCTCACCGGGCTGTCGGAGGGTTCTGAGAACCTGTACGGCAGAACGGATGAGTGCGCGAGGAGATGGTCATGGCAGGAGACACCACCATCACGGTCATCGGCAACCTGACCGATGACCCCGAGTTGCGGTTCACCCCCTCCGGTGCCGCGGTCGCCAAGTTCCGGGTCGCCTCGACGCCCCGGTTCATGGACAAGGCGTCCGGCGAGTGGAAGGACGGCGAGCCGTTGTTCCTCTCGTGCACGGTGTGGCGGCAGGCCGCCGAGCACGTCGCGGAGTCGCTCCAGCGTGGCACCCGCGTGATCGTGTCCGGCCGGCTGCGTCAGCGGTCCTACGAGACCCGCGAGGGTGAGAAGCGCACCGTCATCGAGCTGGAGGTCGACGAGATCGGCCCGTCGCTGCGCTACGCCACGGCGAAGGTGCAGAAGATGTCCCGCTCCGGCGGCGGTGGCGGCGGCTTCGGTGGCGGTGGTGGCCAGGGCGGCGGAGGCAACTTCGACGACCCCTGGGCCTCGGCTGCCCCCGCGCCCTCCCGTTCCGGTTCGGGCGGCGGAAACTTCGACGAGGAGCCCCCGTTCTAATGGCGCCGAGCGCCCGCGATCGCAAACCAGGAGCAAGAGCAATGGCCAAGGCTGCGGCACTGCGCAAGCCGAAGAAGAAGGTGAACCCGCTCGACAAGGACGGGATCACCTACATCGATTACAAGGACACCGCGCTGCTGCGCAAGTTCATCTCCGACCGCGGCAAGATCCGCGCTCGGCGGGTGACCGGCGTCACCTCGCAGCAGCAGCGGCAGATCGCCCGTGCGGTCAAGAACGCCCGTGAGATGGCGCTCCTGCCGTACACCGCGACGGCGCGCTGAGAGGAGGCACCGACATGAAGATCATCCTGACTCAGGAGGTGTCCGGCCTCGGTGCCCCGGGCGACATCGTGGAGGTCAAGGACGGCTACGGCCGTAACTACCTGCTGCCGCAGGGCTTCGCGATCGCCTGGACCAAGGGTGCGGAGAAGCAGGTGACGCTCATCAAGCGCGCCCGCTCCGCCCGCGAGATCCGCGACCTCGGCCACGCCAACGAGGTCAAGGACCAGCTCGAGGGTCTCAAGGTCAACCTGAAGGCCCGCGCCGGCGACGGTGGCCGGCTCTTCGGCTCGGTCACCCCGGCCGAGATCGTCGACGCCGTCAAGGCCGCCGGCGGTCCGGTCCTCGACCGCCGTCGGCTGGAGCTGCCCGGTCACATCAAGTCGATCGGCTCCTACCCGGTGCGCATCAAGCTGCACCCCGAGGTGACCGCCAAGTTCGACCTCAACGTCGTCCAGGGCTGACACCCACCAGCACCACAGCAGGGCCCCGCACCGATCGACCGGTGCGGGGCCCTGCTTCTTCCCTACGTGGCGCGCCGGTTCAGCCCGTCCATCTGCGTGTGCGGCCGGCACGCCGCCGCGCTACGGACCCCGTGCGGGCGGCGTGCGGGGAACGTCAGCCGATCGGCTGGCCGGTCACCGCGCTGATCATCACCGTGGACAGGCCACCGCCCACCACTGCGGCGGCGAGCGCCACCGTGGTCGACCGCCAGGTGGTCCCCACCCGACGCAGCAGCAGCGCCACCACCAGGCTGCTCGCCAAGGCCAGCCCGAAACGCGGCATGCCCTCCAACATCGAACCGAGCGCCCGGGAACGCGGCGAGTCGCAACCACCGCCGCTGATGTCGGTCACGCAACCGGCCGGCGCCTGGCCGTCGAGGGTCAGCAACCAGAAGAAGACCATCACCGCCGGCAGCAGGTAGCAGGCGGCGGTGTAGAGCAGCGGCCGCAGCGAACCGCCCTGATCCGGGTCGAGCAGATCGTCCTCGAGACGTCGCGTCCAGGCTTGCGCGCCCACCGGCTGGGCCCGTCGTACGGCCCCCGGCGCGCCGACCGGCTCGACGCGCCGGCGTGGCGCGGAGCGCGGGCGCGGGGCGGTGTAGCCGACCACCGGCGAGCGTGGGGCCGACACCGGTGCGTCCACCCAGCGGGGGTCGTCGCCGGCCAACCGGGTGCCCGACCAGAACCCCTCCTCCGACCCGTCCTGCCCCGGCCACGACCACGTCCCGGCGGAGCCGCCCGAGCGCGGTGGCGCCGTCCGGTCCCACCCGTCGTCGGGATACCGGTCCCACTGCCCGGTGCTGTCCGGCTGGTGCCACTGGCCGGTGCTGTCCGGCTCGTCCCACCGGCCGGTGCCCGACGTCCGGTCCCAGCGGTCCGCGCCGGCGGCCGGCTGCCACGCGTGCATTCCCGAGGCGTCCCACGGATCCACCGCCGGGCGGTACGCCGGCTCGTCGGGTTCCGCGCTCCGCTCCCACGGGTCGTCGGCCGGCCGGGTCCAGGACTCGGCCGACGCCCGCCGGCTCCGCCGGGACGGCCGCTCCAGATCCGGCTCGGCGGTGGGGCCGGTGGTCTCCTCCTCGCCGCCGGACCAGATCACCTGCTGCTGACGGGACGGCGTGCGGCGCGGGCGGCTCTGCGGCGGGACTCCGGAGACCGGATCGTCACCGGCGCGGCGGCTGCCCACGTACCCCTGGCCCTGCTCCTGCGGGCGGTCGAAGGTCCACTCCCGGGTGTGGTCCGACGCGGGTGCGGCTTCGATCGCCGGAATCTCCCGCCAACTGGTCTCGGCGACGCGGCGCCAGCCGGTGGTGCTCCCACTCGCCCGCCAGTCACCCGGGGACTCGGAAGCCCTCCAGTCGCGGGTGGCCTCACCGGTACGCCAGTCGCTCACGGACTCACCCGTCCGCCAGTCGCCCGTGGCGTCGGTCGTCCGCCAGCCACCACCGGAGGATGGCGGGTCAATGTCGTCGTCGTCCGGAGCGGCGTGCCGGCCACCACCGTCGGCACTGCGTACGCCCGACTCCAGCGCCCAGCGCGGCAGGTAGGTGTCGACCGGCTCCTGCTGACCGCGCTCGATCGCCCGACGGCGGCTCGGCGTCCGGTAGCCCTCGACGTCAGCGGAGTAGGGATCCGCCGGGAGCGGACCGGCGGGATCGTCCCAGCGGGCGACCGATCGTCGCTCGCGCGGACCATCCTCTCCGCGTCCCCAGTCCCGGTAACTCACGGCCGGAGCGTGACCCTTCTCAACCGATAGCGCAATCCGCTGTCCAGGTGTAGCCGTTCGCTGGAGATAGTACGGGACGATCGACCCACGGGATCGACCGAAAACTTGCCGTCCACAGGGTGGGGATCGCGGTTCCCCAGGTCAGAGTCGTATGGCCAGGAATTCCCCAGCGGTTGTCCACAGCCTGTGCACACCCTGCGCACATGCTCGCCCACCGGCGTCCACAGGTTGTCCCGAGGCTCGTCCACCGGGGCTGTTGAGTGCCTGAGCTCGGTTTCCGTATGGTTACCCCCCGACCGACCGCGAGATGACCCCCGATCGACCCGGCCGGTCGGGAGATTGTCGTACCCCGGCGGTAGAGCTGGATGAGGATCCGACGCAGTGGAGGGGGGCCCGGTGTCGGTCACCGATGACATGCGGTCGGAGTCGCGCTCCGGAGGGCCGCCGCCCGTCCCGGCGCAGCCCGACGGGCAGTTCGACCGCACCCCGCCGCAGGACGTCGCCGCCGAGCAGTGCGTGTTGGGCGGCATGCTGCTCTCCAAGGACGCGATCGCCGACGTCGTCGAGATCCTCAAGACCAACGACTTCTACCGGCCGGTGCACGCCACCATCTTCGACACCATCCTGGAGATCTACGGCCGGGGCGAGCCGGCCGACTCGATCACGGTGGCGGCGGCGCTGGCCGACTCGGGCGACCTGGTGCGGGTGGGCGGCGCCCCCTACCTGCACACCCTGATCGCCAGCGTGCCGACCGCGGCGAACGCCGCGTACTACGCGCGGATCGTCAGCGAGCGGGCGGTGCTCCGACGACTGGTCGAGGCCGGCACCAAGATCGTGCAGCTCGGCTACGGCACCGCCAACGGCGGCAGCCGGGACGTCGACGACATCGTCGACCTCGCCCAGCAGGCGGTCTACGACGTCACCGAGCGCCGGGTCAGCGAGGACTTCGCCGTCCTCGCCGACATGCTCCAGCCGACCCTCGACGAGATCGAGGCGGTGGGTGCCCAGGGCGGTGTGATGACCGGCGTGCCGACCGGCTTCACCGATCTCGATCGGCTGCTCAACGGCCTGCACCCGGGGCAACTTATCATCGTGGCAGGCAGGCCTGGTCTGGGCAAATCGACCGCAAGTATGGACTTTGCCCGAAATGCCGCAATTCGTGCCAATCAGGCCGCGGCCATCTTTTCGCTGGAAATGAGCAAGGTCGAGATCGTCATGCGACTGCTCTCGGCCGAGGCCCGGGTGCCGCTGCACGTGCTGCGCAGCGGTCAGCTCTCCGACGACGACTGGACCAAGCTGGCCCGGTGCATGGGCGAGATCAGCGAGGCGCCGCTCTTCGTCGACGACACGCCGAGCATGAACCTGATGGAGATCCGGGCCAAGGCGCGGCGGCTCAAGCAGCGGCACGACCTGAAGATGATCGTGGTCGACTACCTCCAGCTGATGACCTCGCCGAAGCGCACCGAGAGCCGCCAGCAGGAGGTCGCGGACCTGTCCCGAGGCCTCAAGCTGCTGGCCAAGGAAGTCGAGTGCCCGGTCATCGCCGTCAGCCAGCTGAACCGTGGCCCGGAGCAGCGCACCGACAAGCGACCCCAGTTGTCCGACCTTCGGGAGTCAGGCTGCTTGACCGCCGAGACTCGGCTGATTCGCGCCGACGACAACTCAGAGGTCACGCTCGGCGAGTTGCTGAGCGCTGGAACCAGGGACGTGCCGGTCTGGGCGCTTGACGACAGCCTGCGCTACACGCCGCGCACCATGACCCATGTCTTCCCGAGCGGCACCCGTGAGGTCTTCCGGATGACGCTGGCATCCGGGAAGCAGATCGACGCGACGGCCAACCATCCCTTCCTCACCTTCGGCGGATGGATGCCACTCGCCGAACTGGCGCCAGGGACCCGGCTCGCCACGCCGAGGCACGTGCCACCACCACTTGAGATCCGGCCGTGGGCAGAGGCCGAGGTCGTGCTGCTGGCGCACCTCCTCGGCGATGGCTCGTTCGTACGTCGTCAGCCGATCCGATACGCCAGCCGCGACGAGATGAACCTTCAGGCGGTGTCGGAGGCGGCGAAGCACTTCGGCATCTCCGCAGTGCGTGACGAGTACGAAGCCGCCAGAGTGACGACCCTTCGGCTGCCCGCGCCGTACCGCCTGGCTCGCGGCCGGCGCAACCCGGTCGCCGAGTGGTTGGATGGGCTGGGCCTGTTCGGGCTCAGGTCGCACGAGAAGTTCATTCCGCAGGGGGTCTTCGGTCTGCCCAAGGAGCAGATCACCACTTTCCTGCGGCATCTGTGGGCGACTGACGGCTCGGTGACGGTCAACAGGTCAGGCCGCGGCGGCAGGGTGTACTTCGCTTCGACGAGCCGCAGGATGCTTGAGGACGTCTCACGCCTTCTGCTCAGGTACGGCATCACTGCCCGCCTGAAGGCCGTGCCTGTTACGCGTCACCGCCCCCAGTACACCCTCGACATCTCTGGGCGGGACGACCAGTTGCGCTTCCTGCGCGAGATCGGTGTGCACGGGGAACGGTCTCGTAACTGCGTCGGCCTGCTCGGCTCGTTGGAGGCGATGGAGAGCAACACCAACGTCGACACGGTGCCTCGCGAGGTCTGGACCAGGGTCAGGCAGATCCTCGCAGAGCAGGGGATGACTCATCGCGAGTTCGCCAGTGCGATCGGCACCCAGTTCTGCGGGAGCGCGCTGTGGAAGCGCGCGCCGAGTCGATCCAGACTTGCCAAGATTGCTACTGTCCTCGACGCCGCTGACCTCGACCTGCACGCCACGAACGACATCTTCTGGGATGAGATCGTATCGATCGAGTCGATCGGAGAGCGGGAGGTCTTCGACGCGACCGTGATGGGGACGCACAACTTCATCGCGAACGGCATCGCCACCCACAACTCCATCGAGCAGGATGCTGACGTTGTCATCTTGCTGCATCGGGACGACTACTACGACAAGGAGTCACCCCGGGCTGGAGAGGCGGACTTTATTGTTGCCAAGCACCGAAATGGTCCGACCGACACCATCACCGTCGCCGCGCAGCTGCACCTGTCCCGCTTCGTCGACATGGCCATCGTCTAGCCTCGTCGGCGCTCAGCCGAGCAGCGGGAACCAGCCGGCGACCTCGCCGAGTTCCAGCCGGTCGCGGTCGGTCAGCGGCAGCCGTCCGGTCGCCTTGAGCAGGAACTCCTCGTCGCTCCAGCCGGCCGGCCGGACCGCGTCGTCGCTGAGCAGGCCGTCCATGGTGGTCACCGCGACGCGTACCGCGAGCACGCCGGGGCGGGGCGCGTCGGGCAGGTCGAGCACCAGGTCGAGGTGATGGACGACCGCCTCGGTGGTGAGCGTGGCGAGGAAGTCGGGCACCCGTAGGACCTGGCCCTGGGTGCTGACGAAGCCGTCCCGGTCCGCCCGGCCGGCGGCGCGTACCGCAGCGGGGGCGGTGTCACACCAGAGCCGGACCACGCCGCTGGGTCGCTCGAAGGCGGCCGCCGAGCGGCGCACCCACCAGGCGTGCCGGGCGGCGCTGTCGTCCGCTTCGCCCGGGAAGCCCCGCCAGTAGCTGACGTCGTCCACGGTGGCCGGGCCGTCGGCGGGGCTGGCCAGCGCGACCAGCGCCCGCTGCGCGTCGCCGAGGACGTGCAGCAGCAGGTCGGCGACGAGCCAGCCGCGGCACCGGGTCGGGCGTTGCAGGTCGGCGTCGTCCAGGTCGGCCACCACCCGGGTGATCCCGTCGTACGCCTGCGCCAGCGCGATGTGCCCGGGAACGGCGGAG
The DNA here is from genome assembly GCF_003176715.1 of Micromonospora sp. S4605. Classification (NCBI taxonomy): domain Bacteria; kingdom Bacillati; phylum Actinomycetota; class Actinomycetes; order Micromonosporales; family Micromonosporaceae; genus Micromonospora; species Micromonospora sp. S4605. Next base: position 45,818 of record NZ_QGSW01000068.1, on the reverse strand, counting down.
CCCTGCGGCGGGCCCGGCCGGGGACCGCCGACCGCGGAGATCGCCGCGCTCACGGCCGGACCGGTCGCCGCGGTGCCGGATCCCCGGCCGGCCTCCGGCTCGCTCGGTCCGCGGCTTCCCGACGGTCTCTCGGGCGTCATGGGAGGCAGCGTCGCACGGTCGGCCGGGTTCGGCACGCCGACGGGCGCGACCGGGCCGGCGAGGCGCCGGCCCGGTCGGTTTCGGTGCTCAGCCGAACATCTCGTCGAGGAAGCTCTTGTGCTTCTTGCGCCGGTAGTGCCCGTGGTAGCCGTAGTGCTGGCCGTGGCCGCCGTAGGCCGGGGCCGGCGGGTAGCCCCCCTGCGGCTGACCAGGCTGGCCGGGCTGCCCGGGCTGCCCGGCCGGAGCGGCGGCGTGCTGGCGGTTCCAGTTCGCCTCCGCCTCGAACAGCTTCTCCAGTTCGCCGCGGTCGAGGAAGATCCCCCGGCACTCCCCGCACTGGTCGATGACGACGCCACTGCGCTCGTACTGGCGCATTTCTCCGTGACACTTGGGACAGGTGAGGCTCATCACCCGACGGTACCCGGTCCGGTCACGCGGTCGCCGTCAGCGCCTCCGTGACCTCGTCGTCGGAGACCTCGTGGAAGTCGTCGTAGTAGGCGCTGACCGCCATGAACTCCGGCGGGTGCTGGGCACAGACGACCTGGTCGGCCTCGGCGGAGAGCATCTCGTACGCCTCCTGGGAGCCGACCGGCACGGCGACGACCACCCGGCGGGAGCCCAGCCGGCGGGCGACCGCCACGGCGGCCCGGGCCGTGGCGCCGGTGGCCAGCCCGTCGTCGACGATCACGGCGGTACGCCCGGAGAGGTTCAGCGGTGGCCGGCCGGCCCGGTAGAGCCGCTCCCGCCGGTCCAGTTCGGCCTGCTCGCGGCGGCTGACCTCGGCGATGTCCTCGGCGCTGAGCCGGCTCGCGATCTGGTCGTTGAGCACCTGCACGCCGCCCGGTCCGAGCGCGCCGAAGGCGACCTCGGCCGCCCAGGGCATGCCGAGCTTGCGTACCACCAGTACGTCCAGGGGCGCGCCGAGCCGTTCGGCGACCACCTCGGCCACCGGTACGCCGCCGCGCACCAGGCCGAGCACGATGACGTCCGGTTCGCCGATCAGGGCGGTGAGCCGGTCGGCGAGCATCCGGCCCGCCTCGGCCCGGTCGCGGTAGGTGGTCATGTTCCAGGTGTACGCCCTGCCGCCGTCCTTCGCCCGCCAGTTGCCGGAACCGGTCGGCCGGTGCGGTGCGCTCGGCCGCGGTCGGCTCGCCGCGCCGGCGCGAGCCTCACGGTGACGTCGTGGCGGGCGCGTTCACCGGCACCGGCCGTAGCGCGGGCGCCCAGACCAGGAACGCCACCGGGTAGAGCAGGTAGCCGAACCGGGTGGTCGGCATCAGCAGGATCGCGGCGAGCAGCCCGTACCCGCAGATCAGCGCGGCGGCGACGGCGCTGCGCGGCGGGCGGCGGGTGAGCCGGACGGCGATCGCCAGCCCGGCCGCGACGAGCAGCGCGGCGGCGGCCATCCGGCCGCCCGGGAGCGTGGTGGCGATCAGGTGCCCGGGGAAGGGGGACTGGGCCGGGCTGGTGACCAGGCCGTGGCCGAGCGGGAAGCGGAGCACGTTCTCGACCAGCGCGTCCCGGTCGACGAGCAGCACGGGCAGCAGCGCGGCGACCGGCAGGCCGAGGGCGCCGGCCGCGACCCGCAGCCCGGCCCGGCGGGTCGCTCCCCAGATGACCAGGACGAGGGCGACCGGCCAGGCGAAGAGCTTCAGCGCGCCGGCGACGCCGACCGCGACGCCCGCCGCGCCGGGCCGGTCGGCGGCGGCGAAGGCCAGCGCGAGCAGGCAGAGCGCGAGGACCGGGAGGTCGTCGCCGCCGGTGGCCAGGGTGAGCGCGCAGATCGGCAGTACGGTCGCCGCCTGCACGCCGCGCAGCAGTGCCCCGTCCCGGCCGGTGGTCCGGCCGCCCGGCCGGCGCAGGGCGCGGACGGCCAGGGCGAGGGCGACCGCGGTGCCGACCGCGAACCACACCCGGGCGTCGGTCCACCAGGTGTCGACGGCGGCCCGGGGCAGCCCGAACAGCGCCATCCCCGGCTGGTACGGGGTGTATCCGAGCAGTTGCTCGCCGGGCGGCAGGGCGGCGATCGCGTCGTGCCCGAGGTAGGGGGTGCCGGTGTCGACGAGCCGGCCGCCGGAGTCCTCGACCACCAGCACCTCCTCCTGCGCCCGGTCCGTGCGCCCACCGGCCCGTTGCACGCTCTGCGCGACCAGCGGCAGCAGGGCGGTGGTGACCCAGGCGAAGGCGGTGACCGCCCAGCGGGCCGGCAGCCCGGTCAGCGGCGACCCGGGTGACCGGCGGTGCAGCAGCAGCTGAGCGGTCGCGGCGAGGGCGGCGAGGAGGTAGCCGACCGCGGCGATGCCGCCCCAGGCCCGGTGCGGGAGCAGGGTGGAGGTGACGGCGGTGATCGCGGCGAACGCGGCGGAGACGGCGTACAGCCCGAGGTCGAGGGCGAGGCCGCCGGCGGCGGTGTCCAGCCGCTGCCAGACGGGACGTCGAGTGGTGGGGGCGGCGGTCACGCGCGCCAGTCTGGCAGACCGTCGGCGGTCGGCTCGCACGCCGACGGGGTGGAGTCGGCGGGCGCGGATCCGGTTCAGGCGGGCAGGTGCCGGTCGGTGCGGCCGCGGCCGTTCTGCCGGCGGCCCGGGGCGAGCCGGATCACCGCGCCCGCGTCGTGCAGCGGGGCCGCCAGCGATCCGGGGCTGCCGCCGGAGCCGCGTTGCAGCGCGGCCAGCAGGGTGCCGGCGGGCATCGGCCGGCCGAAGAGGTGGCCCTGCCCGGCGGCGCAGCCCAGCTCCCAGAGCGCGCGGCGCTGCGGTTCCCGCTCGACGCCCTCGGCCACGACGGCGAGGTCGAGGCTGCGCCCCAGGTCGAGGGTGGAGCGGATCACCGCGGCCGCCTCGGCCGACGTCTCCATCTCGGTGACGAAGCTCCGGTCGATCTTCAACTCGTGGACCGGGATCCGGGAGAGCAGCGACAGCGACGAGTAGCCGGTGCCGAAGTCGTCCAGGGCCAGCCGGACGCCCTCGTCGCGGAGCCGGCTGAGCACCCGGTCGACCACGTCGAGCTGGCTGAGCGTGAGGGTCTCGGTCAGTTCCAGCACCAGCCGGTCGGGTGGCAGGTCGTGGGCGCGCAGCCGGGCCAGCACCGAGCCGGGGAAGCGGGCGTCGAGCAGGCTGCGTGGGGAGACGTTGACCGCCACCGGCACGTCGAAGCCGGCGTCGCGCCAACTGCCCGCGGCGAGCAGCGCCTGGTCGAGGATCGCCTCGGCGAAGGCGGGGAGCAGGCCGGAGCGTTCCACCGCCTCCAGGAAGCGCAGCGGGTCGATCACGCCGTGCACCGGGTGGTGCCAGCGGGCCAGCGCCTCGGCGCCGGTCACCTCGCCGGTGCCCAGGTCGACGATCGGCTGGAAGTTGACGGTGAACTCCTGGTCGGCCACCGCGCGGGGCAGTTCGCCGCCGAGGGCCAGCCGGCCGAGGTCGGCGGTGTCCCGGTTGGGGGCGTAGGTGGAGGTCCGCTGGCCGGCGCGCTTCGCCTGGTACATGGCCACGTCGGCGCGGCGCAGCAGTTCGGGCATCCCGCCGCTGGCCGGGGCGGCGGCGATCCCACCGCTGGCCTCCACGCTGATCCGCATGCCGTCCAGGTCGAACGGCTCGTGCAGCGCGCCGAGCAGCGTCTCGGCCCGGTGCGCGGCCACCGCGGGCGCCGGCAGCCCGCGCAGCAGCACGGCGAACTCGTCGCCGCCGAGCCGGGCCACCAGGTCGCTGTCCTGGGCGGCGCCGCGCAGCCGGTCGGCGACCTGCACCAGCACCTGGTCGCCGGCGGCGTGCCCGAGGGTGTCGTTGACCTCCTTGAAGTGGTTGAGGTCGATCAGCACCAGGGCGGTTACCCCGTCGGCGTGCCGGGCGCTGAGCTGTTCGGTGCCCTGCTCCAGCAGGTGCCGCCGGTTGGCCAGCCCGGTGAGCGGGTCGTGGGTGGCGGCGTACGCGTGCTCGTCGGCGACCCGGGCCAGCTCGGCGTACGCCTGCGCGTTGCGCACGGCGGTGCACAGGGCCGAGGCGAAGGTGCGCAGCGTGTACTGCTCGCGTTCGGAGAGCTGAACCGGCCCCCGGAACCGCAGCCGGAGCACGCCGACGTCGACCGCCCGGTCGTGCCCCTCCAGCGCGGCCGGGACGACCGTGCCGTCCAGGGTGGTGGGCTGGCCGGCCGGTCCGTCGTAGGTGATGCCGCCGGCGCCGCCCCGGACGGTGTGGCCGCCGTCGCGGAGCTCGATCTCCACCTCGTCGGCGGAGAAGAGTTCGGCGGCCTGGGTGACCGCGGTGGTGAGGACCTTGTCGAGGTCGACCACGTTCAGCGCGTCGGTGGTGCGGGCCAGCCGCTGCCAGGCCTGCTGCTCGGTGCGGGCCCGGAACCGGGTGGAGTAGGCCAGGTGCAGGCTCAGGACGAGCAGCGGCACGGCGAGCAGCAGGCGGTTGTCGATCCTGATGATGAAGACCGTGCCGATGATGACGAGGAGTCGGGCCAGCCCTCCCCCCAGCCGGAGATCCCAGTCGCCGCGGAACAGGGCGCTGAGCCGGGTGCGGGTCGCGAGCGCGATGACCGGTAGCGTGATCGCCTCGTCGACCACCACCGCGGCCAGGTACGCCGTGGCGATCGGGCCGACCACCTCGAGGACGGCGCCGGTGTTGGTCTGCCAGCCGCTGGCGTGGAGCACCAGGCCGGCCACCGTCGCGACCAGCATGTTCTTGCCGACGCCGAAGAGCGCCTTGACGGGCGTCAAGCGGGCCAGCGCCGCGGCGATGGCGACGCCGGCGCCGGTGGCCAGGACCACCGTCGGTATCGGCGCCACCGCGAGCGCGATCATGATCGCGGTCTCGGTCCAGGCGATGTTGTGGTGGGTGGCGCGGATCCGGATCCGTACCTTGACCGTGAAGCCCACCGCCACCAGGGAGATCAGGGCCGCCCAGACGACCGCCGTGTCCGGCAGTCCGTGCAGCGGTACCCGGGTCGCGGCGACGGCTCCGGCCAGGCCGGCCACAACGACGACGAGACCGACTAGCAGCCGTAGCTGCCGATCGGTCCCAGTCTGTCGATCCTGTGGAGCCACCCGTCATCCTCGGTCGTCACCGACGGCTGCGCTCCGCAAGAGTACTGCGATCGTGGTCACCTACAGAAGGTGACTCAACGACAACTCAGCCCCATTCGTTCGACGTCATTTCGACCCCCAGCTGATCGGTAACGGCTTCGATGGGGTCAGCCTAAGGGAGCTTGCCGCTGGTTTGGGATGATAAATGTCCATATGCGCAATATGAGCTAATACGGCATTGGATTGTCACGGTCAGTTCGATGATCCTGACGCAATGCGAACGCTTCTTTCGCTATGCACTTGTCAGGTCGCTCTGCGCGACATCCACCCGTCATAGTCAATGCGTGTAATCAGTCTGACGACCGGCTTCGACAAGCTCATCGTCGGTTCGGTCAGGTGTCGAACTCAACCCCTTACGTGCCCTCATTGTCGCCGGGTTCGTGCTGGTTGGCCGGTACTTCGGGCCTTCTTTCCGCTTGCCAGGCCGCAGCCGGTGACCAACTGAATACCCGCTAAGTCGACGTGGTGGGGGCGTTGCGATTCGCGTTCTCGGCGGCTTCTCGGTGCAAGTTGCCGCCGGCACGGTGCACCCCGGGAAGGCCGACTCGGGTAGCCGTTCTCGCGGTGCCGGCGACCCCATCTGGACAACCGGTAACGGCCCACCGACCGGTGGATGAACTTCGGGGCGACGGCCGACACAATCCGCCCTGCCGAATTGTCCATCCGCATGCCGCCAAGCTGCGCCGAACCTTCCCGGATAGGCTCGCCCCCGTGACCGAACCCGCGCAGCTCACCCACGTCGACCCGGCCGGCGCGGCCCGCATGGTCGACGTCTCCGCCAAGTCGGTGTCCGGCCGGGAGGCCGTCGCGGCCGGCCGGCTGCGGACCACCCCCGAGGTGGTCGACCTGCTGCGCCGCGACGGGCTGCCCAAGGGCGACGCGCTCGCCGTCGGGCGGCTGGCCGGCATCATGGGCGCGAAGCGAACCCCCGACCTGATCCCGCTCTGCCACCCGATCGCGCTGCACGGGGTGACGGTCGACCTGACCCTCACCGACGACACAGTGGAGATCACCGCGACCGCCCGCACCGCCGACCGCACGGGCGTGGAGATGGAGGCGCTGACCGCGGTCGCCGTCGCCGGGCTGGCCCTGGTCGACATGGTCAAGGCGGTCGACCCGGCGGCCAGCGTCGACGCGGTCCGGGTGCTGCGCAAGACCGGCGGCAAGACCGGTGAGTGGATCCGCCCGGAGGGCCGGCCGTGATCCGGGCCCGGGTGATCGTGGCGTCCAACCGGGCCGCCGCCGGCGTGTACGCCGACACCAGCGGCCCGCTGCTCGTCGCCGGCCTGCGCGAGCTCGGCTGCGAGGTAGCCGAACCGGTGGTGGTGCCCGACGGCGACCCGGTCGGCGCGGCGCTGCGGGCAGCGGTGGCCGACGGGATGGACGTGGCCGTCACCAGCGGCGGCACCGGCATCAACCCGTCGGACCGGACTCCGGACGTGACCCGGGCGCTGCTCGACTACGAGATCCCCGGGATCGCCGAGGCGATCCGGGCGCACAGCCGCGACAAGGTGCCCGCCGCGGCGCTCTCCCGCGGGCTGGCCGGCGTCGCCGGCCGCACCCTGGTGGTCAACCTGCCCGGCTCCACCGGCGGCGCCCGGGACGGGCTCGCCGTGCTCGGCCCGATCCTCCGGCACGCCGTCGACCAGATTCGCGGCGGCGACCACTGACCCGCCCTCGGAGCGCTCCGCCCGGATAGGCTCGGCCGGTGAGCACGGACACCGCATCCGCCGCCGGCCGGGTCACCGCGCCGCCGCCGGCCGGCTGGGAAGAGGCCCGCGACCGGGCGTACGCGGTCGGGCTGGCCGCCGCACTGCCCGCCGAGCGCCGGCCGCTCGCCGAGACCGACGGGCACACCCTCGCCGAACCGTTGACCACCCGGACCGACCTGCCGGCCTTCCCCACCTCCAGCGTGGACGGCTGGGCGGTGCGCGGCGGCGGCCCGTGGCGGGTCGTCGGGCGGGTGCTGGCGGGCGGCACCCCAGCCCCGCTGACCGAGGACGGCACCACCGTCGAGATCGCCACCGGCGCGATGGTGCCCGAGGGCGCCACCGCCGTGCTGCGGGTCGAGGAGTCCAGCCGTACCGCCGACGGCCTGGTCGACGGCGTGCCGCGACCGGCGCCCGAGTGGCGCGCGCCCGGCGAGGAGGCGTACGCGGGTGAGGAACTGCTGCCCGCCGGCACCCCGGTCGACCCGGCGCTGATCGGCCTGGCCGCCGCCTGCGGCCAGGACACCCTCCTGGTGCGGCGGCAGCCGCGGGCCGCGCTGCTGGTCTTCGGCGACGAGCTGCTCACCGAGGGCCCGCCGGCCGCCGGCCGGGTCCGCGACGCGCTCGGCCCGGCGGTACCGGCCTGGCTGCGCCGCTACGGCTGCCAGGTGCGCCCGGCCGACGTGGTCGGCCCGGTGGCCGACACCCTGCCCGCGCACGTGGCGGCGGTACGGGCGGCGCTGGCCGAGGCGGACCTGGTGTGCACCACCGGTGGCACCATGCACGGCCCGGTCGACCACCTGCACCCGACGCTGACCGCGCTCGGCGCGGACTACGTGGTCAACACCGTGGCGGTCCGGCCCGGCTTCCCGATGCTGCTGGCCCGGCTGGTCGGCGACGACGGCCGGGTGCGCTTCGTCGCCGGGCTGCCGGGCAACCCGCAGTCCGCCGTCATCGCCCTGGTGTCCCTGGTCGTCCCGCTGCTCGCCGGCCTGGCCGGCCGGCCGATGCCGGTGCTGCCGCACGCCACCCTCGCCGAGGCGGTGCCGGGCCGCGGCGACCACACCCATCTGGCCCTGGTCCGGCTGGACCAGGTAGCGAACACCGCCTACCCGGTCCGGCACGTCGGCTCGGCGATGCTGCGCGGGCTGGCCGGTGCGGACGGCTTCGCGGTGATCCGACCGAACGCCTCCGGCGAACCGGGCGACCGGGTTCCGGTGCTGCCGCTGCCCCTGCTGCCCGGGGAGCGTGCCTGGTGACCGCCCCGACGACGAGCTACGGCGGGGTCACCGACCAGCCGCTGGACCTCGCCGCGCACGAGGCCGCGGTCGCCGACATCCGAGCCGGCGCGGTGGTCTCGTTCCAGGGCGTGGTCCGCGACCACGACCACGGCCGCGCGGTGACCAGCCTGGAGTACGAGGGCCACCCGAGCGCCGAGCGGGTGCTGCGCGAGGTGGCCGCCGAGATCGCCGCCGACCCCGAGGTGTACGCGGTCGCGGTGTCGCACCGGATCGGCCCGCTCGGCATCGGCGACGTGGCGCTGGTCGCCGCGGTGAGCACCGCCCACCGGGCGGCGGCGTTCGCGGCCTGCGCCCGGCTGGTCGACGAGGTCAAGGCGCGGCTGCCGATCTGGAAGCGGCAGGTGTTCGCGGACGGCACCGAGGAGTGGGTCAACTGCCCCTGAGCGGCGGCCCCGCTCGGCGGCGGGCGTCCGGCGGCCCGGCTCAGCGGCGGGCGTAGAGCGTGGCCTGCCGGCCGAGCCGGTCGGCGTAGAAGACCGGCTCCGCGCCGGGCCGCCAGGGCAGCGCGGCCACTAGCACGATCAGCGCCAGCGCCAGCGAGTTCTCCATCAGGGCGCCGAACAGGCCGTCCTGGTAGTGCGAGACCTCGGGCAGCTGGTGCTCGTACGGCCAGATCGGCGAGACCAGGAAGAGCAGGTAGAGCCCGGCCGCGGCCACCCCGTGCCGCATCCCGGTCAGGGTCGGGTACCAGATCGGCGGGCGCAGTCCGTTCACCCCGGGCGGCCCCCCGTACGACGACGCCTGCGCCGCCCGCTGGTTGAGGCCGCGGCTGGCCTCGCGGCGGCGTACCGCGGCGTCGGCCAGCACGATGATCGCCGGGATGACCCAGACCAGGTGGTGCGTCCAGGAGATCGGGCTGATCACGTTGGCGGTGAGCCCGACCAGGGTGAACGCGGTCAGCTCGTCGCCGTCGGCGTGCGCGTTGGCGGCCCGGGACAGGCCCAGCGCCAGCATCAGCACGGCGAACGCCAGCCAGAGCAGGCCGGGCGTCTCGATCGAGTCGTAGAGGCGGGCGAGCAGGCCGGCCAGCGACTGGTTCGGCGTCATGTCCGCCGCGCCCACCCGCTCGGTCTGCCACAGCACACTGCCCCAGTAGGCGCGGGACTCGGTGCCGACGATGGCGACGGTGCCCACGGTCACGCCGATGGCGGTGCCGATGGCGGTGGCCGCCGCGCGCCACTGCCGGGTGATCATGAGGTAGCCGATGAAGAGCGCGGGGGTCAGCTTGACAGCGGTGGCCAGGCCGATGCCGGCGCCGGCCCACGCGCCGCTGTAGACGAACCGCAGCAGCGCGCCGTCACCGTCGGCGGTGTGGGTGCCCCGGCGGGAGCGCCAGCGCAGGCCGATCAGGTCGGCCATGACCAGGGCGAAGAGCAGCACGTTGACCTGGCCGTAGCCGAGGGTCTCGCGGACCGGCTCGATCGCCGCCGCGAGCGGCACAGCGATGGCGACCGTGTACCAGAGCGGCCAGCCCAGCCGGTCGACGATCGGGCGCAGCAGCCCGGCCAGCACCACGGCCAGCGCGGCGAGGCTGCCCAGCGCGTTGACCAGCCCGGCCGCCTGGACCGGCAGGTGCGCCATCGGCAGCATGACCAGCCCGGCGAAGGGCGGGTAGGTGAAACCCAGGGTGGTGCCGGGTGCGATGAACTCATACAGCTCGTGACCGCTCGCCCACCACACCACCGCGCCGTGGTAGATCTTCATGTCGAAGAAGTTGTACGGCCGCCCGAAAGCGCCGATGGCGAGCCATGCGGCGTAGGCGACGGCGGCCACGATGCCGGTCCGTACGACTGTCCTACGATCGATCCCACGCGTTACGCGACGGACTGGGGCGAGGCGGTCCACCCGTCTTCCGACGGTCGCCGGCATGGCGTGGCCACCCCCGTACCAAGGTCGTCCTACCCGTCCAGGTCCAGTACGGAGCCTAGAACGGTGCCTCACGTTACTGCCTCCCGCGTTATGCGACCGTGTCCGATCCCACACATGTTTTTGATATTTCCACCGCGTTAACGCCTACCTGGCGGTTCAGGTGATTCGCGGCGTTGGGAGGGGTGAGACTGGTAAGGGGATGGTATAGACGCAGGTCAGCCGGGAAGTCGCCGGGCCGTCGAGGCGGACCGTACGGCGATCCGGGCCTCCCGGCGGGCGGTCCGGACGGCGCGCTGCACGGAACGTCGGGAGTGGCCGATGCGGTGGCCGGTGCGCCAGCGCAGACCGGGCTTCCCCTCGGTGTCGGCCGCGGCCAGCAGCAGGCCGCCGAACAGACCCAGGTTCTTCAGGAAGTGGATCTGGTTGTTGTTCCGCGCCGTCGGGTCGTCGTTGGTCCAGAAGGGATGCCCGGCGATGGTCACCGGGACCAGGGTGCCGGCGAGGACCAGCGCCGCCGGGCGGGCGAACTTCCCGGTGGCCAGCATCAGGCCGGCGCCGACCTGGACCGCCGAGTTGACCCGGATCAGCGTCGTGGTGTCGGTGGGGATGCGGGGGTTGGCCCGCTCCAGTAGCGGGGTCACCCGGTCCGTCACCGGCTTGGCCGCCGTCACCAACCGCTCCGGGTTGGCGAAGTTACGGGCCCCGCTGACCACGAAGATGCCGCTCAACATGGCTCGGGCGAGGGAGCGTACGGGTTTCATGGATCAGTCATACCCCGTCGCGGGCGCGCCTACCCCGGCAACCGCCGATCCGATCGGCCGACGTGGACGTCACGCCACGCCGATTCGAGCGACCGTCGCTGATGGACCGGCCCCGCCGGGTAACGTCCCCCGCGTGACCACGCTGCGGCTCCGCCCCGAGGATCCGGCCGACATCGGCCCGATCCACCGGGTGCTGGCCGCCGCGTTCGCCCGTCCCGACGTGGCCACCCCGCCCGAGGTGGGGCTGGTCGACGAGCTGCGCGGCAGCGACGCCTGGTTGCCCGAGCTGGCCATGGTGGCCGAGTACGGCGGTGAGGTGGTCGGCTACGCGCTGCTCACCCGGGTGCGGGTGCGCTCCGACGAGCACACCGCGCCGGCGCTGGCCCTCGGCCCGGTGGCGGTCGCCCCGCACCGGCAGCGGATCGGGCTCGGCACGGCGGTGGTGCAGGCGGCCCTCGACGCGGCCACCGAGCTGGGCGAGCGGCTGGTGGTGGTGCTCGGCGCGCCGGCGTACTACCGGCGGTTCGGTTTCGCGCGGGGCGACCGGATGGGCCTGACCAGCCCGTGGTCCGGGCTCGGCGAGCCGTGGCAGGCGCTGGTGCTGCCGCCGTCCACCAGCGGCGACGGCCCGCCGCCCACCGGCGAGGTGCTCTTCCCGGCGGCCTGGTCCCGGGTCTGACCCACTCGACCCGCCGGATCGCCGCGTCCGCCGGCCTCGGCTCAGGCCGGCTGGGTGCGCAGGTACCGGCCGAAGTGCGGGACGGTGAAGGCCACCGTGCCCCGCTCGCCGGAGTAGATCAGCCCCTTCTTGATCAGCGCGTCCCGGGCCGGCGAGAGGCTGGCCGGCTTGCGACCCAGCGCCCGGGCGATCTCCGCGGTCGGCACCGCGGCGTCCATGTCGTCCCGGCCGCCCCCCGCCGCCTCGCCCTCCACCAGCGAGAGGGTGGCCATCGCGCGCATGTACTCGCGCTCCGCCGGGGTGGCCCGCTCGAACCGGGAACCGAAGAAGCCGACCGCCAGCTCCGCCTCCGCCTCGGGCGCGGCCACCCGGACGTCCGCGGCGGTGATCGGCGAGCGTGGGGCGTGGTCCCAGGTGGCCTTCCCGTACGCCTGCACGAAGTAGGGGTAGCCGCCGGACTTCTCGTAGAGCAGGTCGAGCGCCTTCTGCTCGTACTCCACCTCCTCGCGCTCGGCCGGCGCGCAGAGCGCCTGGTCGGCGGCGATCCGGTCGAGCCGGTCGATCCGCTGGTACCGGAAGAGTCGCTCCGAGTACGACTTGGCGGCGCTGAGCACGGCCGGCAGGTGCGGCAGCCCGGCGCCGACCACGATCAGCGGCGCGCCGAGCTGGGACAGCTCGTGGCAGGCGGCGCAGAGCGCGGAGACGTCCTCGGGGCCGAGGTCCTGCATCTCGTCGATGAAGATGGCGATGCCGGTGCCGACGTCGCTGGCCACCCCGGCGGCGTCGGTGAGCAGCTCGACCAGGTCGATCTCGATGTCGCCCGAGTCGGCCCGGCCGCTGGCGGCGGGGACGTCGATGCCGGGCTGCCAGCGGTCCCGCAGCTTCGGCGCGGCGCCACCCCGGCCGGTCGGCGCGGAGCGCTGGGCGAACGCCTTGAGCACCCCGAGGAAGGCGTCGATCCGGTCCGGCGCGCGGTGTCGCGGAGCGAGTTCGCGGACCGCCATGTGCAGCGCTGCGGCGATCGGGCGGCGCAGCGACTGGTCCGGCCGGGCCTCGATCTTGCCGCTGCCCCAGAGTCGGTTGATCGCCTGCGAGCGGAGGGTGTTGAGCAGCACGGTCTTGCCGACGCCGCGCAGCCCGGTGAGCATCAGGCTGCGTTCCGGCCGGCCCCGCGCGATCCGCTCCAGCACGATGTCGAAGACGTCCAGCTCGCGTCCCCGCCCGGCGAGTTCGGGCGGACGCTGGCCGGCGCCCGGGGCGTACGGGTTGCGGACCGGATCCACGCATCGCACAGTATCGGGCCGTCTAGCTGGGAGGCTAGACATCCGTAGATGGGGCTACCGCGTGTCGTGCCGGCGAACTGCCCGGCCGGAGTCGCGTCGAGACAAAACTAGGGCTGTCTAGCGTCCACGCTAGACAGCCCTAGTTTTCCCGATGGCCTACCGCTTCCGCAGGCAGAGCACGTAGTCGAAGAGGTCGACCGAGTTGTCGTGCACGTAGTGCGCGGTCGACCGAGGTGCGCGTGTCTTGCACTGGTCGGCGTCCGTGGTCGCCGGCAGCCGCAGCAGCACCTCGTACGTGTTCGGGCCGCACGGCACCTTACGCAGCTCGGCGTCGTCGTCGGTGCCGTCGTTGACCACGCAGTCGCCCTTGGCGTAGTCGTCGTCGTCGCTGGTCGGGCTCGGCTCCGCGCTGCTCTCGTCCGGGCTCGGTTCGGCGGTCGGCTCGGCCGACGCGCTCGCCGACACCGACGGCGACGGGCTCGGGTCGTCGTCCTCGGCGGCCTGGTACACCGCCCAGCCGGCCAGGCCGAGGCAGGGGCAGAGGACCAGCACCACGACCAGGCCGATGATCAAGGCGATCTTCCCACCGCCGCCCCGCTTCGCCGGCGGGGCGGGTGGCGTACCGAACTGACCGGGGGCCGGCGGCGGCGCGCCCCACTGCCCGGCGGCCGGCTGGGCCGGCTGCGGCCCGGCCGGTGGGAACGGCCCGGGCGGCGGCGGGTAGCCGGCGGGCGGGTGCGGCGGCTCGGCCGGCTGCGGTGCGCCCGCCGGCGGCTGGGCCCACATCAGCGTCGTGGGCGGCTCGGCGCCGCCGGAGACGGGTTGGCTCCACTGCGGCTGGGTGGGCTGCTCCTGGCCGCCCGCCGGCGGCTGGCTCCACTGCGGCTGGGTGGGCTGCTCCTGGCCACCGGCGGGTGGCTGGCTCCACTGCTGCACGGTGGGTTGTTCCTGGCCCGCCGGCTGGCCCCACTGGGGAAGGGTGGGTTGTTCCTGGCCGCCCGCCGGTGGCTGGCCCCACTGGGGCAGCGTCGGGTCGGCGGGCGTCGGGCCCTCCGGCCCGGCCGGCGGCCGCTGCGACGGGTCGTCCGGCTGGCCGGATGGTCCGTAGGTGGTCATCTCTCTCCCAGGGGTGCGGTGTTCAGCGCTGCTTCAGGCAGAGCACGAAGTCGAGGGTGTCCAGCTCGCTGTCGAAGAAGTACCAGTTGGTGTAGCCGGCGACCCTGGCGCACTTGGCCTCGGCGTCCCGCTCGCCGCTGGTCGCGCCGTCAAAGCGGCGCAGCACCTCGTACGTCTTCGGGGCGCAGTCGCTGATCAGCAGTTTGGGCTTGCCACCGGGTGCCCCCTCGTTGCGGACGCACTGGCCGGCCTTGACGAACCGGGGGTCGGCGGACGCCTCCGGGGCCGGCGCACTGGGCACCGGGCCCGCGGCGGTCGGTTCCGCGGCGTCGCCGGGGGCCGAGGCGGAGGCCCCGGCAGCGGTGGTCGGCGGCGGGTCGTCGTCCTGGCCGAGCAGGTAGAGCACCGCCGCCCCACCGCCGAGCACGAGGACGAGCACGGCCGCCAGCACCGCGAGCAACGGGCCGCGGGAGCGCGGGCGCTCCGGGGGCGGGGCCGGTTCCCCGGAGTACGGTGCGGCCGGCACGTCGGCAGCCGGATAGCCGGCGTACGACTGCTCGGCCGGCCGGTACGGGCCGGGTCCCGGCTCGCCGTATCCGGGGCGGTACGCCGGCTCCGGAGCGTGGCGGGGATCGGTCGGGTAGCCGGGGTCGGCGGCGTACCCGGGATCGGCGGGCCGGTACGGCCCCGACCCGTACCCGGGGTCGTAGGACGGCTCGGTCGGGCGGTAGGGCTCGGCGCCGTACGGTCGCCCCGGCCGGCGTTGCTGGTAGGGGTCCTCCGACCCGTCCCACCCGCGCCGACGGTCCGGCTCGTACGGCTCGTCGGGCCCCCGCCCGCGCCACGGCTCCGGGGAACCGCCGCCCGGTGGTCCGTAGTTGGCCATGCCGTCCTCCTGGAACCAAGTGGTGAGAGGCCGGCCACCAACGAGGGACGCCGACGCCCAGGCCACCGTAGCGTGGTCCACCAATGAGCTCACCTCCGCCAAGTGCGTCCCCGTCCACCGGCTCGGCCGGCCGGCCCGGCCCGAGCACCGCCGTCGGCGACCGAGCAGCCGCCGCGCCCGCGCTGATCTGGACCGCGCTGCTGGTGGTCTACGTCCTGTGGGGCTCCACCTATCTCGGCATCCGGATCGCCGTGGAGTCCATGCCGCCGCTCGCCTCGGCGGCCGCCCGGTTCGCGGCCGCCGGGGTGGTGCTCGCCGTGGTGCTGCGGCTGCGCCGGGGGCGCGGGGCGCTGCGGGTCGACCGGCGTCAGCTCGCCTCCGCCGCGGTGGTCGGCGTGCTCCTGCTCGCCGGCGGTAACGGGCTGGTGGTGCTGGCCGAGTCCGGGCCGCCCGGGGTGGCGGTGCCGTCCGGCATCGCGGCGCTGCTGGTCGCCACCGTGCCGCTGCTGGTGGTGCTGCTCCGCTCGGCCACCGGCGACCGTCCCCGACTTTGGACGCTGGCCGGGGTGAGCCTGGGCTTCGTCGGGTTGGTGCTGCTGGTGCTGCCCAGCGGTGGGACGGGCGCGGTACCGCTCGTCGGCGCGTTGACCGTGGTGGTCGGGGCGGCCTCCTGGTCGATCGGCTCGTTCCTGTCCGGCCGGATCCGGATGCCCGCCGACCCGTTCGTCGCCACCGTGTACGAGATGTTCGCCGGGGCGGCGGTGCTCGCCGTCCTCGCCGTGGGTCGGGGCGAGCTGCGCGGCTTCGATCCGGGCACGGTCACCACCCGCTCCTGGCTCGCCCTCGGCTACCTGATGGTGGCCGGCTCGCTGGTCGCCTTCACCGCGTACGTCTGGCTGCTGCACCACGCGCCGATCTCGCTGGTCGCCACGTACGCCTACGTGAACCCGGCGGTCGCGGTGGCGCTCGGCGCGCTGCTCGTCGCGGAGCCGATCACCGCGCAGGTGCTGCTCGGCGGCGCGGTGATCGTGGCCGGGGTGGCCCTGGTGGTGAGCACCGAACGCCCGCGCCGGCCGACCGAGCCGACGACCCCGGAGCCGGCGCGCCGGTAACCGCCCGGTACGCGGCCCGCCGGCCGCCCGGCGCCCCAGCTCCGAGCACCCGATCGCCCGGCTGACGGCGCGCGTCAGATCAGCCGGAGCTGGCGGTCCTTGGGGCGGCGCGGCTCGGTCTCGCCGAAGCGTTCGAACAGGCCCGGGTCGATGGCGTCGAGGAACGGGGACGGGCGGCACTCGCGTTCCGCGCCGTGCCGGCTGCGGCGGGCGGCGTGGCTGACGTACAGCCGGTCCTGGGCGCGGGTGAGGCCGACGAAGAACAACCGCCGCTCCTCGGCCACCGCGTCGTCGTCGGGCTCGCTGCCGGGCCAGCGCAGCGGCAGCAGCCCGTCCTCGCAGCCGACCAGGAACACCACCGGGAACTCCAGCCCCTTGGCCGCGTGCAGGGTGAGCAGGGTGACCGCCTCGGCCCGCGGGTCCAGGGCGTCCACCTCGGCGCCGGTGGCCAGCTGGGACAGGAACAGCGCCAGGTCGTCGCCGCAGCGCCGGGCCAGCGGGGTGAGCAGGTCGACCGCCGCCCGGACGTCCTCCGGGCGGACCGCGCCGGCGCCGTCCAGCGTCGGCACGGCGAACCGTTCCGCCAGCACCTGGCCGGCCAGCCGGACCCGGGCGGCCAGCGAGCCGTCGAGCCCGCCGGCGTGCCGCAGTTCGCGGGCGATGGCGGCCACCCCGGGCCGGTCCCGCAGCCGGTCGTGCGAGCGCTTCTGCACCGGGATGTTGGCCCGGGCCAGGGCGTCCACGATCGGCGCGGCCTGCGCGTCGGTCCGGTAGAGCACCGCGATGTCGGAGAACGAGAGCGACGTCGAGCGGCCGTCGATCCGGCCGGAGTCCAGCGACCGGTGGGAGAGCCCGCCGACCAGTTCGTCGACGGTGCGTACCACGAAGTCGGCCTCGTCGGCGACGGACGCCGCCGGGTAGCGGCCGACCAGCGGGGCCTCCGGATCGAGCCGGGCTGGGTCCAGCCGGCGGCCGCGCACCAGCGACGACGGCGCGATGGCCTGCACCGCGGCGGCCAGGATCGGCGCCGACGAGCGGTAGTTGCGGTTCAGCCGGACCAGCCGGGCGTCGGTGAAGTCCTGGGAGAAGCGCAGGAAGTAGCCGACGTCGGCGCCGCGGAACGAGTAGATCGCCTGGTCCGGGTCGCCGATCGCGCAGAGGTTGCCGTCGGCGGGGCTGAGCAGCCGCAGCAGCTCGTACTGCACCGCGTCGACGTCCTGGTACTCGTCGACGAAGATCCACCGCCAGCGGTCCCGGTAGCGCTCGACCAGCGCCCGGTCCTCGCGCAGCAGCGCGACCGGCAGGGTGAGCAGCTCGTCCAGGTCGACCAGGCCCTGCTTGCGCAGCAGCGCGGCGTACCCGGCCTGGTCGTCGCCGGCCTCGGCGCGGGCCGCCGCCCGGTCGGCGTCGTCGGCGATCCGGAAGTCCACCGGCAGCCCGGCCGCCTCGGCGTGCTCGCGCAGGATGGTCAGCCCGAGCGAGTGGAAGGTGCCGACGGTGACGTCCTCGGCGACCGGACCGAGCAGCCCGTCGAGGCGGTGCCGCAACTCCTCGGCGGCCCGCCGGGTGAAGGTGATCGCCAGGCAGTGCTCCGGGAAGACGTTCAGCTCCGCGCACAGGTACGCGATCCGGTGGGTCAGCGTCCGGGTCTTGCCGGTGCCCGGCCCGGCGACGATGAGCAGCGGTCCGCCCGGCGCGGAGGCGGCCACCCGCTGCATCGCGTCGAGCCGGTCCAGCAGGCCGGTGCCGACCTCCTCCATGCCGGCGAGCATCGGCTCGAACGGCTCGTGCGGCGAGGGGGGTGGGGCGATCGGGGGCGGCGGTGGGCTGGCCTTCCGCTTCGGCTCGGCCTTGGCCGCCGCCGGGCGCTTGGCCCGGGGTCGGGCCGCCGGCTCCGCGGGCCTGCGCTGCGCGGGCACGGGTACGTCGAACAGCGTCTCGGCCTGCGTCCCCGGCGTCGGTCCGCCCAGCTCGGCCGGGTCGAAGAGGGTGATCACGCCGTACTCGCCGTCGTAGCCGGGGACCCGGCGCACCTCGCCCCGGCGCAGCCGGCCGATCCCCTCGGCGAGCAGTTCCCCACCGACGCGCGCGATCTCGTCCAGCGGGGTGCGGGTGAGGATCTCCAGCTCCGGGCCGAGCGCGGCGAGCAGGTCGTTGAGCTTCCCGTCGACCTTCTTGGACCGGGCGCCCACCTTGTTGATCTCGCCGAGGATCTCGGCGAGCGGCACCAGGTGGGTCACCTCGCGGGCCTGCTCGGGCCGGTGTCCGGCCGGCCGGTCGGCCAGTTCCTCGACCCGGCTGAGCACGCCGACGGTGAGCGGCTTGCCGCACTCGGGGCAGCGCCCGCCGGCCGCGCGGGTCTGCTCCGGGGCCCAGTTCACCCCGCAGAGCCGGTGCCCGTCGGCGTGGTACTTGCCCTCCTCCGGGAAGAACTCGATGGTCCCGGCGAGCCCGTCGCCGGTGCGCAGCGCGTCCCGGACGGCGAAGTAGTCGCGGGCGGTGGCGAACACGGTCGCCTCCCGGGCCAGCGCCGGCGGCGAGTGCGCGTCCGAGTTCGAGACCAGCCGGTACGCGTCCAGGCTGCCGACCCGCCAGTTCATCTCCGGGTCGGAGGAGAGGCCGGTCTCCACCGCGAAGATGTGCCCGGCCAGGTCGGCGTAGCAGTCGGCGATCGCGTCGAAGCCGGACTTCGAGCCGAGCGCGGAGAACCAGGGCGTCCAGATGTGCGCCGGCACCAGGTAGCCGTCCGGGCTGGCCTCCAGGGTGATCTCCAGCAGGTCCCGGGAGTCCAGGCCGAGGATCGGCCGGCCGTCCGAGCCGAGGTTGCCGATCCGGCCGAGCGCGGTGTTGAACCGGGCCACCGCGTCCAGGTCGGGCAGGTAGATCAGGTGGTGCACCTTGCGGGTGCGGTCGTCCCGCTTGTAGATCGTGGAGATCTCCACGCTGAGCATGAACCGCACCGGGTCGGTCTCGGCCGCGCTGGCCAGCCGGGGTGGCAGCCGCCGGGCGATGTCCCGCTCCGCCTCCGGGCTGAGCCGGTAGAGGCCGGGCTCCGCCGGATGCAGCGTCTCGCGCAGGTGGTCGTACCAGGCGGGGTGGGTGAAGTCACCGGTGCCGAGCAGGCCGATGCCCTTGCGCCGGGCCCACCAGCCGAGGTTCGGCAGGGTCAGGTCGCGGCTGCACGCGCGCGAGTACTTCGAGTGGATGTGCAGGTCCGCGACGAACGGCGGGAGGCCACCGGGGGGTGCGGCGCTGAACGGAGGCACGCCGCATCCTGCCACGGCACGGCTCGCCGCCGCGCGTCGCCACGCTCGGGGGTGAGCTGCGCTATGGCGAACGCAGCTCGACGAGGGTGATCTGCGGTTCGGCGCCGACCCGGACCGGCGGCCCCCAGAAGCCGGCGCCGTTGGTGACGTACACCTTGGTGCCGTCGACCTCGCCGAGGCCGGAGACCACCGGCTGCTGGAGCTTGACCAGCAGGTTGAACGGGACGATCTGGCCGCCGTGGGTGTGCCCGGACAGTTGCAGGTCGACGCCGAACTTCGCCGCCTCCACCGCGGCCACCGGCTGGTGGGCGAGGAGGACCACCGGGCGGGACGGGTCCCGGTCGCCCAGCGCGGCGGTGAAGTCGGCCGGCGCGGCCAGCCCGGTGCCGGCGGCCGTGACGTCGTTGACCCCGGCCAGGTCGAGCACGCCGCCGCGGGCCTGGATCTCCCGCCGATCGTTCTGCAGCACCCGCAGCCCCAGCCGGTCCAGCTCCCGCACCCACTCCTCGACGCCGGAGTAGTACTCGTGGTTGCCGGTGACGAAGTAGCTGCCGTGCCGGGAGCGCAGGTCCCGCAGCGGCGCGGCGGCCGCACCGAGCTCGGCCACCGAGCCGTCGACCAGGTCGCCGACGACCGCGACCAGGTCGGCGTCCAGGCGGTTGATCGCGGCCACGATCCGCTCGGTGTGCGCCCGGCCGCGCAGCGGCCCGAGGTGGATGTCGGAGACGGTGGCGATGCGCAGGCCGTCCATGCTCCGGGGCAGCTTGGCCAGCGGGATCTGCACCCGGTCCAGCTGCGGTGGGCCGAGCGCGGTGCGGATGCCGTACCCGGTGAGGCCGGTGGCGGTCAGCCCGGCGAAGATCGCCGCCCCCCGGGCCAGCAGTAGCCGCCGGGACGGGTCGTGGTCGGACTGCCCGACGGCGCCGGCGGCCGGCGGATCGGCCGGGCCGGCCGCGCCGACCAGGGCCGGCTCGGGCGCGGCGGCGGTCGGCTCGGCCGCGGCCACCCGACGGCGCAGCACCAGCCTGGTCACCAGCATCGGCACTTCCAGCGCGACGAGCAGGACCAGCAGGTAGAACATGATCGCGAGCCAGAGGTAGCCGGGCCACGCCAGCCAGTACAGCCCGGCCTGGGTGCCGACCATGGTGGCCGGCACCAGCAGCGCCAGCACGAGCGCGGTGATCCCGCCGACCCGCCGCCAGCGCCCCGGCGCCGTGGTGTCCCGGACCAGCCGCTTCCACAGGTAGAGGTGGATCAGGCCGGTGATCAGCGCCAGGGTCCCCACGAAACCCAGCACTGCGAGCATCTGCGCCTCCCTCAGCCGCCCGCGAAGGGGGGCAGTACGTCGATCGTGGTCCCGGCCGGCAGCGGGGCCTGACGATCGTGGCAGGTCACCCCGTCCACCAGGAAACTCGCCACCCGCAGCACGGCGGCGAGCCGGTCACCGTGCCGCCCGGTCAGTTCGGTGACGAGGTCGTCGAGGGTGCCGCCGGCCGGGACCGTCTCCTCGGTGCGGCCGGCGGCGGCGCGTGCCCCGGCGAAGTAGCGCACGGTCAGCGGCGGCAGCCCGGCGGCGGGCCGGGTCGGGTCGGTCACGGTCAGCCTCCGATGGCCGACATCGGCCGGGCGGGTTGCAGGAACGTCGGGTCGTCGATGCCGTGGCCGGCCCGCTTGCCCCACATCGCGGTCCGCCAGCGGCGGGCCAGTTCGGCGTCGTCCGCCCCGGCCCGCAGCGCCCCGCGCAGGTCGGACTCCTCGGTGGCGAACAGGCACGCGCGGACCTGGCCGTCGGCGGTGAGCCGGGTGCGGTCGCAGTCGCCGCAGAACGGCCGGGTGACGCTGGCGATCACGCCCACCCGGGCCGGGCCGCCGTCGACCAGCCAGGTCTCGGCCGGCGCCGCGCCCCGCTCGGCCGGGTCGGGTCGCAGGTCGAAGGTGGTACGCAGGGCGGCGAGGATCTCCTCGGCGGTGACCATGGCGGCCCGGTCCCAGCCGTGCTGCGCGTCCAGCGGCATCTGCTCGATGAACCGCAGCTCGTAGCCGTGGTCGAGGGCGAAGCGGAGCAGCGCCGGCGCCTCGTCGTCGTTCACGCCCCGCATCAGCACCGTGTTGACCTTGACCGGGGTGAGCCCGGCCGCGGTGGCGCCGGCCAGGCCGGCCAGTACGTCGGCGAGCCGGTCGCGGCGGGTCAGCCGGGTGAACCGGTCCGCGTCCAGGGTGTCCAGCGAGACGTTCACCCGGTCGAGCCCGGCGGCGCGCAGCGTGGGGGCGAGCCGGGCCAACCCGATGCCGTTGGTGGTCAGCGAGATCCGGGGGCGCGGTTCGAGCGCCGCCACCTCGGCGACGATGCCCACCAGCCCGGGTCGGATCAGCGGCTCGCCGCCGGTGAAGCGCACCTCGGTGACGCCGAGGTCGCGGACCGCGACCCGGACCAGCCGGACGATCTCCGCGTCGGTGAGCAGTTGCGGCCCGGCGAGCCAGGGCAGGCCCTCGGCCGGCATGCAGTACGTGCAGCGCAGGTTGCACTTGTCGGTCAGCGAGACGCGGAGGTCGCGGGCGACGCGGCCGTACCGGTCGACGAGGGGGCCGTCGGTCGGCTGGGCGGCGGTCATCCGTCGACGGTAGCGCGTGTGAGCCCGCCGAGGGCGGCCCGGGCGGCCCGGCCGACCGCATCGCGGTACGCGGCGCCGAACAGGGCGGTGTGTACCAGCAGCAGGTGGAGCTGGTGCAGCGGCACCCGGTCCCGCCATCCGTCGGCCGGCGGCCACGCCTCGGCGTACGCGGCGAGGATCCGGTCGAGGTGCGGCGCGCCGCCGAAGAGGGCGAGCTGGGCCAGGTCGGTCTCCCGGTGCCCGCCGTGCGCCGCCGGGTCGACCAGCCAGGCCCGGTCGTCGGCGCCCCAGAGCACGTTGCCCGGCCACAGGTCGCCGTGGACGCGGGCCGGCGGTTCGTCGCCGCCGAACTCCCCGATCCGGTCGACGACCTCCTCGACCAGGGCGACCTCGGCGCCGCTCAGCGCCCCGCCGTCGACCGAGCGGCGCAGGTAGGGCAGCAGCCGGCAGCGGGCGAACCAGCTCGACCAGGGGCCGGGGTCGGGCGTGTTGTCCGCCGGGAGCGCGCCGATGAACCCGGGCCAGTCGGCCCCGAAGGCCGGCGCGCCGGCCCGGTGCAGCCCGGCCAGCTCCCGGCCGAACCGCTCGGCCGCCTCGGCGGTCGGCTCGCCGGGCTCGACCCACTCCAGCGCCAGCAGCTCGGGCAGCGCCACCAGCACCTCCGGTACGGCCACCGCGTCGGCCTCGCGCAGCCAGCGCAGACCGGCCGCCTCGGTGGCGAAGAAGCCCTCCGGCACCGGCCGCCCGGCCCGCTCCGGCCAGGTCTTGGCGAAGATCGAGTGGCCGTCGTCCAGGGTCAACCGGGAGGCGGCACAGATGTCGCCCCCGGCCACCGGGGTCTCCCGGATCCGCTGGTGGGTCAGGAAGGTCGGCAGGTGGGACGGGTGCGCCCGCAGGTACGCGAGGTCCATGACGGCACGGTAGTCGCTCGCCGCCGCCGTCGCGCCCACCCCGCCCCGGCCGGCTCGCCGGCGTGGTCGCGGCGGCCCGTGGGCACGGCCGGGGGCGGGGCGGCGGGTCACGGCGGTGGCACCGGACGAGCCGCCGTGCTCCTGGGGAGATCGGCGGCCGCTTCGTGGTGGCCGGGGGCGCCGTGCGGGCAGCCCGGGGTGCCGGTTCCGCTGTGATCGCTCCGGGCGCACCGGCGTGGCGGGTCGCCGCGATCGGCGGATCGGGTTGAGCAGGGAAAACACGGAGCGTAGCTGTGGATGAGCCGCGTGTCGTCCACAGGGGCTGCCGCCCCGGGTGGCCGGCCCGCAGGCTGCGGACATGACCTCGACCGATCGCCCCCGGCTCGCCGTCCGTTCCCCCGCCGACCTGATCGCCGCCGTGCCGTACCTGCTCGGCTTCCATCCCGCCGACAGCGTGGTCGTGGTGGCCATGCGCGGTCGACGGATCACCTTCGCCGCCCGGGCCGACCTGCCCGAGCCGGCGAGCGAGGCGGATCCGCCGGCCCGGCACCTCGCCGAGGTGATCGCCCGCCAGCACGCCGACTCGGCCACCGTGATCGGGTACGGCCCGGCGGCCCGGGTCACCCCGGCCGTCGACGCGGTGCGTGCCGCGCTGGCCGGGGCCGGGCTGGCCGTGCTCGACGCGCTGCGGGTCACCGACGGGCGGTGGTGGTCGTACCTCTGCACCGAGCCGGAGTGCTGCCCGCCCGACGGCTCCCCGTACGACCCGGGGGCGAGCGCGGTGCCCGCCGCCGCGGTGGTCGCCGGCCAGGTCGCCCTGCCCGACCGGGCCGCCCTGGTGGCGCAGGTGGCCCCGGTCGGTGGCCCGGTCCGGGTGGCGATGCGCCGGGCCACCGACCGGGCCGAGCGGCGGCTGACCGACCTGCTCGACCAGGCGCCCCCGGCGGACCTGCTCGGCGGCCGGTCGCTGCGCGCGGCCGGCGTGGCGGCTGTCCGGGCGGCGCTGCGCCGGCACCGTCGCGGCGAGCGGCTCACCGACGACGAGGTGGCCTGGCTGAGCCTGCTCCTGACCCACCTGCCGGTACGCGACCACGCCTGGGACCGCACCGACGGCCGCGACGCGGACATCGCCCTCTGGACCGACGTGCTGCGCCGGGCCGAGCCGGAGCTGACCGCCGCACCGGCCAGCCTGCTCGCGTTCGCCGCGTGGCGGGCCGGGCAGGGGGCGCTGGCCGCGGTCGCGCTGGAGCGGGCGCTGACCGAGCACCCCGACTACACCCTCGCGGCGCTCCTGGACGACCTGCTCCGCCGGGGCGTACCGCCGTCGGAGCTGGACGGTTGGCCGGCGGTGGGCGAGCCCGGGGTGGTGCGCCGACGCGAGCGGCGACGTGGCCGCCGGCGCTAACGTCACCGGCCGGGTGGGACCGGCCGCTGGCGCGGGTGGGCGGTCGCCCGGTGCCGGTCGAGGATCGCCCGCGCCCGGGTGCGGCCAGCGGTCGCGACGCCGGTCACCGACGATCGCTTCCGTCGGCCTGCGGGTAGCGGGCGCCGTTGACCGTGACCCGCAGCGCGTACACGCTGATCCCGGCGGTGAGGAAGAGGTGGTTGCGCTTCGGCCCGCCGAAGGTGAGGTTGGCGACGCTCTCCGGCAGCAGCAGCTTGCCGATGAGGGTGCCGTCGGGGTCGAAGCAGTGCACGCCGTCCCAGGCGGCGGCCCAGACCCGGCCGGCGTCGTCCAACCGGAGACCGTCGAAGCGGCCGTTGTCGCATTCGGCGAAGATCTCCCCGCCGGTCAGCGTGCCGTCGGCGGTGACGTCGAAGACGCGGATGTGGCTTGGTTCCTGCCGGGTGTCCGCGATGAAGAGCCGCTGCTCGTCCGGGGAGAAGGCCAGGCCGTTGGGCCGGCAGAAGTCCTCGGCGACGACCCGCAGCTCACCGGTGGCCGGGTCGAGCCGGAGCACGTAGCAGGCGCCCCCGAACTCGCTGTCGCCCTTGTTGCCCTCGTAGTCGCTGACGATGCCGTAGCTCGGGTCGGTGAACCAGATCGTGCCGTCCGCGCGGACGACCACGTCGTTGGGGCTGTTCAGCCGCTTGCCCTGATAGCGGTCGGCCAGCACGGTGACGGTGCCGTCGTGCTCCGTGCGGGTGACCCGTCGGTTGCCCTGCTCGCAGGTGATCAGGCGGCCCTGCCGGTCGACGGTGTTGCCGTTGGCGTAACCGGAGCCGTGCCGGAAGACGCCCACGGCGCCGG
Organism: Micromonospora sp. S4605; assembly: GCF_003176715.1. Taxonomy (NCBI): domain Bacteria; kingdom Bacillati; phylum Actinomycetota; class Actinomycetes; order Micromonosporales; family Micromonosporaceae; genus Micromonospora; species Micromonospora sp. S4605. The sequence goes on along the minus strand of NZ_QGSW01000068.1, from coordinate 20,835 downwards.
TGGTCTCGTCCCAGCGCAGCAGCCGGTCGTTGGGGATGTCGCTCCACACCAGGTAGCGCCCGGCCGGGAAGTACGCCGGGCCCTCGGTCTTGCGTGAGCCGGTGTGGATGCGTTCGAGCACGAAGTCGCCGTTGATGTACTGGAAGCGCTCGTCGAGCACCTGGAACTGGGCGGGGATGGTCTCGACCATCGAGGGGCTCCTCACCGTGACCTGATGGTGTTCGGGAAAACGCTAGCACCATCGAACATGGTATGGTCAACCTACGTTTTGACTGACTCATGTTCTAGAGATTGGGGCGCGGTGGACGACACGGACCGGGCGCTGCTGGCGGAGTTGCAGTCCGACGCCACGCAGGCGTACTCGGCCCTCGGCAGGGCGGTGGGACTGTCGGCGGGATCGGCTCACGAGCGGGTGCGCAAGTTGCGCGAACGCGGGGTCATCCGCCGGACCACCATCGACGTCGATCCAGCTGCCGTCGGGCGCGGCGTGCTCGCCTTCGTCATGTTGCAGTCCAACGCCTGGATGGGCGACCCGCCGACCCGGGACGCTCTCGCGGCCATCCCGGAGATCCAGGAGGCGCACATCGTCGCCGGGTCCTCATCGCTGCTCGTGAAGATCCGCACCCCGACCACGGAGCAACTGCAAGCTGTGCTGCGCCGCGTATTCGACATCGACGGTGTCACCGGCACCGAGACCATCGTGGTGCTCGAGACGTTCTTCGAGCGACCGCTGAACGTCACCGATCCGGACCCGGCCCGGTAGGGGATCACCCGTCGACTTGGCCAGCGGCGCTAGCCCCGCGTGAGGTCGGCGACGAACGTGCGCCAGGCCGCGGGCGAGAAGGTCAGGGTGCCGCCGTCGCGGTCCTTCGTGTCGCGGACGAGGACGACCCCGGGCAAGTTGTCGGCGACCTCACGCACGCGTCGCCGTTCGAACTGCTGCGGGTGCTGGTGCGCCATTGTGCACCGGTCAGGGCATCCATGCTCGTGCCCTCAAGAGATCGATGGTCTGGTCTCGCGGAAGTGCAACCGACCTGACGGTATCCCAGACGGAGGCCGGTGGTGAGCTTGACCATCGGCAGCACGATCCGGGTGCCCGAGGACTCCTACCGCTTCGGCACCGGGCCGCTCACGCTGCATGTCACCGAGATCCTCAGCCGCGGACCGTTCGAGGGGCACGTCTGGGCGGAGGTGCGCGGGCACGACGTACGCGAGGACGGCTCGCTCGCCGTCCGTGCGCGCTTCGCCTTCGTCCGGGTCGACCGGGTGCGCGTCGTACGCGTGGTGAGCCTGTGAGCCGCCGGTCCCGTGACCACCTGCCCACCCGGCCGACCTGGCGCTGCCAGGCGTGCGGGATCGCCTGGCCGTGTTCGGTGGCCAAGCTGCGCCTGCTCGCCGAGTACCGGACGGACCGGGCGGCCCTGCTGGTCTACCTGGCCACGCTCCAGGCCGAGGCGGCCGTGGAGCTCACCGGGCTGGACCACGCCCCGCCACCGGTCGCGCTGGCCGAGCGCTTCACCACCTGGGCGCGCCCGCGCGGATGACCGTTGTCGGTCCGGGGGCACGCCGATGTGGTCCGGGTGCGTCCGCTCACCGGTGACCACGGGTCCGCCTCGCGGTACCTCGACCGGGTGAGTCGCCCGCCGTACCGCGTCGCGGCCGGTGCCGGCGCCGGGAGAATCGGCGGGTCCAGGGCCCGGGCCAGGGTGGACGCGGCCCCGACAGATGAGGAGCGGCGGTTGACCATGCCGATCCCCGCGTTCCAGGTCCAACGGTGGGTGAACTCGCCGCCGCTGACGCCGGAGGCGTTGCGCGGCCGGGTGGTGCTGATCGACGTCTGGGAGTACACCTGCGTCAACTGGATCCGCACCTCCCCGTACGTCAAGGCGTGGCACCGCGACTACGCCGAGTCGGGCCTGACCGTCATCGGCCTGCACGCGCCGGAGTTCGAGTTCGGCCGGCACGCCGAGAACATCGACCAGGGCATCCGGGACCACGAGCTGACCTACCCGATCGCGCTGGACAACGACTTCCGGGTCTGGGCGGGTCTCGGCAACATCGCCTGGCCGGCGAGGTACCTCTTCGACGCGGACGGGGATCTCGCCGACCGGTGGATCGGGGAGGGCGACTACGACCGCACCGAGGCGGAGATCCGCCGGCTCCTCCTCGCCACGGTGTCCGAGGCCGACCTGCCCCCGGTCACCCCCGAAGCGGCGGCCTTCGCCGCGACCACGCCACCGACGTACGCCAACCTCACCGAGGAGACGTACGTCGGCACCGACCGTCGGGTGCCGGGCAGCTTCACCCTCACCGGCGACTGGCGGGACAGCGGCGAGTACGTCGAACTCGCCGGCGGCACCGGTGAACTCGCCCTGCCCTTCAACGCCGGCGAGGTGAACCTCGTCGTCGACCCCGGACCGGACCGGCCGGTCGCGGTGAACGTGCTGCTCGACGGGCAGCCGATCGGTGCCGAGCGCGGCGCCGACGTCGGCCCGGACGCGGTGGCCCAGGTCGACCGGGCGGCCATGATCCGCCTCGTCACCGGCGCGTCCCGGGACGACCACCTGCTGACCCTGGTGACCGACCGACCCGGCTTCCGCGCGTACGCCTTCACCTTCGGCCCCTGAGCGACCGGGCCCTGCCTGCCGGCCCGTGCCGGCGGCGGAGGCACCTGCCGAGCACCGCGTTCGCCGGCACCTCGTGCAACGAACCGGCGTGGCGCTCGTCATCGCGATCGGCTGAGCTGGCCCGGTGACAACCATCCGGCGGGCGCCGTCGTGGTGGAGGGTATGAGCATGCGAGGCGGTCGGCGGTGAACGCCGATCCCATGGACGCACCAGAGGCTGTCGAGCTGTCTGGTGCGCAGCCGCGCGTTCAGGCCGGGTCGTCGCGGAGCCGAGACGAGCAGTTCGAGGAGTTCGTGGCCTACGTCGGGCCGTATCTCCTGCGGGTCGCGCTGCTGCTCTCCGGCGACCTCAATCGCGCCGAGGACCTGCTGCAGACCACGTTCGAACGCACCTACCGGTCCTGGGATCGCGCCCTCAGCACCGATCCCCGGGCGTATGCCCGCAGGATTCTGGTGAACCTGCGGATCGACCGCTGGCGCGGCGTCCGCCGGGAGGTGCTCACCTCCCCGGACACGCTGCCCCAGCGCACCACGGCGAGCCACGCCGACGCCGTGGACGGACGCAACGATGTCGTGCGCGCCCTGGCGGCGCTCCCCACAGCTCAGCGACGCGTGGTGGTGCTGCGTCACCTGCTCGACCTCACCGAATCCGAGACCGCCCGGGAACTGGACATCTCGGTCGGCACCGTCAAATCCCACAACGCCCGGGCCCTGGCCCGGTTGCGCACCCTGCTCACGGAAGGGCAGCAGTGATGGACCCCACCCGCGAGCCGCGGTCCGCGTCGGCCGAGCCGACCGCCCCGAGTGGCGCCCTGTCCGACGACGCCGTCGTGGCCCACCTTCGCGCCCGTGCCCCGGGCCTGCAGACCTCCCGGTACGACGCGCGTACCGTCACCTCCCGCGCGCGCGGTGCGCTACGCCGCCGGCGGCTTCGGAACTCCAAGATGGCTCTGGCCGGCGCGGCGGCCGCCTACCTGATGCTCGCGCTCGCCGGGCCGCTGCCCGTGCCGGGCGCCGGCACCGTGAGCGTCCCCGGGAGTAGTGCCATCCAGGCTCTGGCGGGAGAGTTCTTCCGGGTCGGCCCGCCAGGGCCCAGCCGTCGTCAGGCAGACGTGGACAGCCTCGAAACGGAGGTGCTGCCCGTGGTCGAGGACCTCAAGGTGTCCTTGTACCTCCTGGAGAGTGGGCCGTGCCGCATCCTGGAGTATCCCCGTGGCAACTACCGGGACGGCGATCCGGAGTGTGCGGACCTCGTGCCGTTCGACGCCGCGGCCCGGGCGGACTTCGACGAGGTGACAGCCGCGGTCGAGCGGTCCGGTGTGGCGATCGAGCGGATCTTCCGCGTCGGCGATGCGGTCGGCTTCCAGCTTCCGGACAACTCCTGGCGGTACAACTGGGAGTACGTGCACCTGCCTGGCGTCAGCTCGCCACCACCCCTGACGGGGCGCCCGATCGAGGAACGGTGGACGCACATCCACGGCGACTGGTGGTTGCACCGCGTCTACGACGACTGATCGCTACCGGCTGCGCCGGACGGCCCGTACGCCGAACGTGATCGCGCCGACGACCAGCACGACGCCCAGGAGCTGGAGGCCGGGCGAGTCGTCGGCCTCCCCGAGCACGACACCGGCGACGCCGAGCGCGACGCCGAGGAGGGCGACGACGGCGAGGACGTACTTCATGGGTTCTCCCTTCGGCGGCGGCGAGCCCGCCGCTCATTCCGACCGCACGCGCTCATTCGTCGACCCACTCGAGCAGATCACCGGGCTGGCAGTCGAGCACCCGGCACATGGCCTCCAGCGTGCTGAACCGGACCGCCTTGGCGCGGCCGTTCTTCAGCACCGCGACGTTCGCCGGGGTGAGCCCGACCCGCTCGGCGAACTCGCCGACGCTCATCTTGCGCTTGGCCAGCTCGACGTCGATGCGGACGACGATGGGCATCAGATCACCCCTTCCATGTCGGTGCGCAGCGTGGTGGCCTGGCGCAGCAGCGCCCGCATGACCACCATCAACAGCCCCAGCACGGCGACACCGGTGACCATCAGGAACAGCAGCAGGGGCAGCCCGGGGTCGTCCGCGTTGATGCCGACGTAGAGGAACACACCGACGAGCACCACCCAGGCGGCGGCGACGGCCCACACGATTGCGTCCACCCACACCAGCGAGGCCGGACTGAAGATGCGGTCGTGCTTGACCATGGTGAGCAGCTGCCAGGTGGACACGATCACCACCTGGGCGCAGAGCACCCAGAAGACCGCGAGGGCGGTCAGCGGCCACCGCAGGTAGGCCTGGTCCGGCGACTCCTCGGCCATGTGCGCGAACTGCCCAGGGAGCGAGAAGGTCTGCAGCACGACCAGGATCCCGAACAACAACACGAGGAAGACCCGGAGAGGGGCCACCGCCCGATGCTCTGTGATCATGCATCGACTATCACTCGTTACCTATCGATTGTCAATAGGTTCCGGGGTTTGTGGTGGAGGTGCTGGCAGCACCGCGCGCGGTACGCCCGACTCGTCCCCGGGGGTGTCGATCGTCCGGTGCACCTGCACAATGATCAGGTGCCCGCTCTGCTCCTCTGTCCGTCATGAGCATCGGACTGCTGCTCGCGCTCGTCGGGCTGGCGCTGGTCGACAGCACCAGCATCGGCACCCTCTTCATCCCGGTGTGGCTGCTGCTCACGCCCGGGCGGGTCGACGCCCGGCGGATCCTGGTCTACCTCGGCACGATCGCCGGCTTCTACCTCGCGGTCGGCCTGCTGCTGGTCTGGGGCGGCAGCCGACTGGCCGACGCGCTCGGCGGCGCGCTGGACAACCGGCCGGTGCTCTGGGGTCAGCTCGTCCTCGGCGTCGGGTTGTTCGCGCTCAGCTTCCGCTACGACGGCAAGCGCAACCGGCCGGGCGGCGGTGCGGTGCTGCGCTGGCGGGACCGGGCCACCTCCGGTGACTCCTCGGTCCGCTGGCTGGTCGGGCTGGCCCTGCTCGCCGCGCTGGCCGAGGTGGCGACGATGCTGCCGTACCTCGGTGCGCTGGGCCTGCTGACCACCTCCGGGCTGGGCGCGGCGGCCGTGGTGGCGCTGCTCGCCGGCTACTGCCTGGTGATGGTGCTGCCGGCGGCGCTGCTGCTGGCCGCCCGGATGGCCTGGCCGGCCTGAATCGAGCCGCTGCTGGCCCGGCTGAACGCGTGGATCGTCCGGACCTCCGGCAGCGCCATGGGCTGGATCCTCGGCATCGCCGGGTTCCTGCTGGCCCGCGACGCCGCCGCCCGGCTGGAGCTGTTCGGCCGGTTCGTCGACCGCTGACCGGCACCGGCCCGCTCAGACCGTTACCCGGTGCGGGTGGGCGTAGACGTTCATGGTGCGCCCGCGCAGGAAGCCGACCAGGGTCAGCCCGGCCTCCTGCGCCAGGTCGGCGGCGAGGGTGCTCGGCGCGGAGACCGCCGCGAGCACCGGCACCCCGGCCATCCACGCCTTCTGGGTCAGCTCGAAGCTCGCCCGCCCGGAGACCAGCAGCACGTGCCCGGCCAGCGGCAGCCGCCGTTCCCGGACGGCCCAGCCGACCACCTTGTCCACCGCGTTGTGCCGGCCCACGTCCTCGCGCAGCGCCACCAGCTCGCCGTCGGCGGTGAACAGGCCGGCCGCGTGCAGCCCGCCGGTGTGGTCGAAGCCCTTCTGCGCCGCCCGCAACCGGTCCGGCAGTTCCGCCAGGACCGCCGCGGGCACGCCGACCGGGTCGTCCGCCACCGCGAAGACCGACCGGGTACGCACCGCGTCGATGCTCGCCTTGCCGCACACCCCGCAGGAGCTGGTGGTGTAGAAGTTCCGGGCCGGGTCGGTGGTCGGCTCCGGCACGCCGGGCGCCAGCACCACGTCCACCACGTTGTACGTGTTGGGCGTCTCCGCGCCGGCGCAGAGCTGCGCGGTGTGCACGTCGTCCGCCGACCGGATCAGCCCCTCGGTCAGCAGGAAGCCGATCGCCAGGTCCAGATCGTCGCCGGGGGTACGCATGGTGACCGCGAGCGGCCGCCGGCGCCCCGGACCGGCCGGACCGACCCGAATCTCCAGCGGCTCCTCGACGCTCAGGCTGTCCCGCCGGCGGACGGCCGCGCGCCCGTCGGTCGCCGCGTCGAGGTCGATCCGGAGCACGCTCCGCCGGTCAGTCGCCCGTCCCATCCCGCCATCCTGCCCCGCCCGCCGAGCGGCCCGCAGGGCTACCGTGGCCGGGTGAGGGCGTACGCGGCGGTGGTGCTCGCGGGCGGCGCCGCGCGCCGGATGGGCGGGGTGGACAAACCGGCCCGCCCGGTCGGCGGCCGCCCGATGCGGGACCGGGTGCTGGCCGCCGTCGCCGACGCCCACCCCCGCGTCCTGGTGGGGCCGGCCGGACCGGTGCCCGAGGGGGTGCTGGTCACCCGGGAGCAGCCGCCCGGTGGCGGGCCGGTGGCCGCCACAGCCGCCGGGCTGGCCCTGCTCGACCCGGACGTCCCGGTCGTCGCGCTGCTCGCCGGCGACCTGCCGCTGCTCACCGGCGAGGCGATCGGCCACCTGCTGCGCCACCTCGACGCCGAACCCCTGCCAGGCGACCCCGCCGCGGGGGCGACCACCGGCGTTCGGCCCGGTATCGAGCCGGACGGGGCCTGCTTCGTGGACGCCGACGGGCGGCGGCAGACCCTCTGCGGGGTGTGGCGGGTGCCGCCGCTGCGGGCTGCCGTCGACCGGCTGGCCGCCGGGCGGGGGCTGGCCGGGGCCCCGATCCGCACCCTGCTGGCCGGGCTGACCGTCCGCGAGGTGCCGTGGCCCGGTGCCGGCCCGCCACCGTGGTTCGACTGCGACACTGACTCGGACGTACGCCGGGCGGAGGAGTGGGTGCGATGACGGTGATGGACGACTGGGTCACGGCGGCCTGCGCCGAACTCGGTCTGGACCCGGCCCAGGTGCCGGTGCCGGCCGTGCTCGACCTGGCCAAGGAGGTGGCCCACCAGGTGCTGCGACCGGGCGCCCCGGTCACCGCGTACCTGCTCGGGCTGGCCGTGGGACGTGGCGCGGACCCGGCCGACGCGGCGGCCCGGCTCGGCGCGCTGGCCGGCACCTGGCCGGTCGAACTCGGCGCCGACCGCCCGGACGACACCCCGGCCTGACCGCCCACCCGCCGCCGCTGTCCGATCCCGGTCGGGGCTGATTCGGCCTCCCGGCGTCGTGGGTAGGGTGACCCGTGACGGACGGAGGCGATCATGACGGCTGACCACCCCTCGGCGCCGACCGGTGGCCCGCCCGGCGGGCTGCCGGAGCACCACGAGTCGATCCTGCTCGACGAGCCGAGCACGGCCGACCTGCGGGCGAAGGTGACCCAGGCGTGGCAGGAGTTCGCCCGGGCGCTGGCCGACCGGCTGGCCGCGCTGCCGGCCGGGGCGCACCTGGAGGTGACCCTCGACCCGACCGCCTCCGGCACCGGCGACGCCATCTACTCGGTCAGCGTCGACGCCGGCGCGGAGGGGGCGCTCGCCGCCCGGGCGGTCGGCAACGCCAGCCTGCCGCAGGGCTACCGCCTGGACCGCAGCGCGGTGGCGGACATGATCGCGCTGGGCTGGTCGCCGCCGGGCGTGGTGGAGGGCTCCGGCGAGTACTTCGGGCTGGACTCCTCGACCGCGGACGCCGCGCGGCTGTCCGCGCTGCTCTCCCGCACCCTGCGCGACGTCTACGGCGCCCCGCACCCCGCCTTCCTGGTCTACCTGGTGCACGACGCGGAGGGCGAGCCGCTGCCGGTCGAGCCGCTCGGCACCGCGCGCAGCGAGTTCGGACCGGACCGGGACGTCGAGGCGGACCTGGACGAGGCGCTGGCGGCCGCGGCCGCCGCGAGCCAGTCCGGCGAGAGCGACGTGCTGGCCCTGGCCGAGCGGGTCCGCACGGTCGTGTCGACCATGCTGAAGTCGGATTCCGACCGGCTCCAGGTCGACTCGGACGGCGACATCAACATCCGGGCCGGCTCCGCGATGGTCTTCGTCCGGGTGCGCGACAACCCGCCCCTGGTCGACGTCTTCTCCCCGGTGCTCACCGAGGTCGAGCCGACCGAGCGGCTCTACGTCAAGCTCTCCGAACTGACCAACCGGATGCCGATCGGCCGGCTGTACTGCGCCGACGACACCGTCTGGGCGTCCATCCCGGTGTTCGGCCGCAACTTCCAGCCGACCCACCTGATGCTCGCCGTGCAGGTGATGACCGGCCTCGCCGACGAGCTGGACGACCGGCTGCACGGCGAGTTCGGTGGCAAGCGCTTCTTCGGCGAGGGCGACAAGCCGGTCAAGCGCGACGAGGGCGAGCACCGCACCGGCATGTACCTCTGACACCCCTGGGTGGGACCCGGATTCCCCGAGAACCGGGCCCCACCCGTGGGGAGGGCGGTCAGGTCGAGGGGAGCCAGGCGAGGCTCCGCGTGGTGGCCGCGTCGGAGGCCCGCAGGCCCGCCTCGGAGACGGTCCAGAGCGTGCCGCCGACCAGCAGCGAGCGGGCCACCATGCCCGCCGCGCCCGGGTGGCGGACCGGGCCGACCGCGGTGATCGTGTCGCCGGTCACCCGGAGCAGGCGGACGTGGTCGTCGACCGGAAGGGCGACCAGGCCGCTGTCGGGGTGGTACAGGAAGGCGTGCGGGTCGAACTCCGCCGAGGAGTACGCGCCGGGCACGTGGTACTGGTCGAGCCGGGTCGGTCGGGCCGGGTCCCGGACGTCGAAGAGCGAGACCTGGAGCCCCTGCGTCCGTCCCCGGCGGTCGGCCTCCTGCCCCACGCCGAGCAGCCGCCCGTCGGGCAGTGGGTGCAGGTACGCCGAGTAGCCGGTGATCTTCAGCTCGCCGGTCACCCGGGGTGCGGTCGGTTCGGTCAGGTCGAGCGAGTAGAGCGGGTCGGTCTGCCGGAAGGTGACCACGTAGCCCACCTGGCCGAGGAAGCGCACCGAGTAGATCCGCTCCCCCCGGCCCAGGCCGGTGACCGCGCCGACCGGGGCCAACGTGCCGCCATCGCGGCGCAGCACGCGTACGGCGGACTCCGACCGGGCGCGGCCGGCCCGGCCGTCCTCGACGGTGGTGGCGACCCGCAGGTGCCCCTGCCACTCCGACAGCGCGTACTGGTTGATGAGCCAGCCGGGTACCGAGCCGGTGGCCAGGTACCGGGGGCGGCCCGGAGCGGCGGTGTCGAACTGGTGGATCTCGGTGACCTGCTCGGGCATCGCCCGGCCCCAACGGGGTGAGCCGGGCCGGTCCGGCGGCCGCTGCCCGGCGAGGTAGAGGCTCTGCCCGGTGCCGTAGACGGTGTCCGCGTCGGCGGCCACGCTGACCGGGTCGCCGTCGCCGAGCCGGTCGGCGGCCAGGTCGAAGCTGAGCACGGTCAGCGTGGAGGCGCCGGAGAAGCGGTCCGGTCGACTCAGCCGCTCGCAGCCGACCCGGCCGGTGTGCCGGAGCGTGCCGTCGGTCCACTCGTACGCCGGCAGCCAGGTGTCGATCCCGGCCGCCGCGATCACCGCCCGGTTGGTCGCGGTCCGCTGCGCGTCGGTGGCCCGTTCCGCGTACGGGAAGGTGAGCCGGGCGGTCGACCGGATCACCACCCGGGCGGTGCTCCCGGTCAGCCGGGCGTCCGCCAGGTGGCCCTGGATCCGGTAGGTCCCGGTCACCCGGGGCGCACCGGTCAGGTCGACCAGGAGCAGCCGGGCGTCCGTGTCGGGGCGGCCGGCCGGTCGGGTGGCCGCGGTGGCCGGCTGCACGTCCACGCCCGCGGCGAGCACCAGGGCGCGGTCGCCGTGCAGCAGCAGGTTCTGCGCCGACCAGCCGACCGGCGGGGTGGTCCGGGCCAGGTCGAGGCGGCCGGTGACCCGACGGGTGGCCGGGTCGACCACCCGCAGCACGCCGCCGGTGACCGTGACGATCCGCCGGCCGTCGGTCTTGACCAGGTCCGGCTCGTCCGCGTCGGCCTCGTGGTTGTTGGTGCCGGTGTGCTCCGGGGCCGCGGCGCCGGCCTCCCGCGCGCCGGGGGCCGCCTTCGCGTCCGCCCCGGCCGCGTCGAGGGCCACGGCGGTACGCCAGCCGCCGGAAAAGCCCCACGGGCCGACCGAGGCCGACGCGGCGGCGCGCAGCGCGGCGAGCGCCTCGGCGCAGGAGTCGAAGGAGACCAGCCGGAGTGCGGCCGGTGGCGGCGCCGGCGGCGGAACGGGCGTCGGCGCTGGCGCGGAGGTGCTGCCGGCGAGCAGGGCGAGCGCGACCAGCGTGCCGGCCGCGGCGGCGGTGGGAACTCCCCGTTTCATGGCCGGTTCGACGCCGGCCGTCCCGGCCCGGTTCCCGCCCGCCCGTCCGATCTCGCCGCCGCGCTCCGGCCGGAGTGGCCCGTCTCCGGCCGGGAGTGGCCCGTCTCCGGTCGGCGGCGGTGCGTCCTGCGGACCGGCGGGTGGCGCGGAAGGTCAGCCGCCAGAGGGGCCGACGCCGGGGGACTCGACCAGCCGGGACAGCACGATGGTGCTGCGGGTGGAGGTCACGAACGGCTCGGCGCGCAGCCGTTCCAGCGCCGCCTCCAGGTGGGCGATGTCCGCAGCCCGCAGGTGCACCAGCGCGTCGGCCTCGCCGGAGACGGTGTACGCCCCGACCACCTCCGGGTGCCGGCGGGCGGCCACGCCGATCTGGGCCGGGGTGGTCCGACCGGCGCAGAACAGCTCGACGAACGCCTCGGTGGTCCAGCCGACGGCGGCCGGGTCGACGACGGCGGTGAATCCCCGGATCACCCCGGCGGCACGCAACCGGTCCACCCGGCGCTTGACCGCCGGGGCGGAGAGTGACACCCGGGTGCCGATGTCCGCGTACGAGGCGCGGGCGTCCGCGACGAGCAACGCAATGATCCGCTGGTCAACCGCATCTATCTGCAACGTTCCGCCTCTGGAATGCAATGGTTGTGGCTGTTACCAAAGTTGTACGGTACCTACTCTTGGTGACCGTGAACCAGCAGCGAGTCCCGCGAAAGCGGACATATCTCATGTGCTCGCCCGAGCACTTCGCGGTCGAGTACGCGATCAACCCGTGGATGGACGTGACCACGCCGGTCGACCCGGAGCTGGCGGTCAAGCAGTGGGATCGGCTGCGCGAGACCCTGGTCGGTCTCGGTCACGAGGTGCACCTGCTCACCGCCGAGCCGGGCCTGCCCGACATGGTGTACGCCGCCAACGGCGCCTTCGTCGTCGACGGGACGGTCTACGGCGCCCAGTTCAAGCACGAGCAGCGGACCGCCGAGGCGGCCGCGCACCGGGCCTTCTACGAGTCGCACGGCTGGCGGTTCATCGCGCCCAGCGAGACCAACGAGGGCGAGGGCGACTTCGCGTACCTGCCGGAGGCGCACGGCGGGCTGATCCTCGCCGGGCACGGCTTCCGTACCGAGCTGCCCGCGCACGCCGAGGCGCAGGAGGCGCTCGGCCGGCCGGTGGTGTCGCTGCGCCTGGTCGACCCGCGCTTCTACCACCTGGACGTGGCGCTGGCCTCGATCGACGACAGCAACATCGTCTACTTCCCGGGCGCCTTCTCCGCGGCCAGCCAGCGGGTGCTCACCCAGCTCTTCCCGGACGCCGTGGTGGCCGATGACGAGGACGCTATGACGTTCGGCCTGAACCTGGTCAGCGACGGCCTGAACGTGGTGCTCAACAGCGAGGCGACCCGGCTCGCCGGCAAGCTCAAGGCCGCCGGCTACAACCCGGTGCCGGTGGAGCTGGCCGAGCTGAAGAAGGGCGGTGGCAGCGTGAAGTGCTGCATCGCCGAGCTGCGTCACTGAGCCGGACCCCACCGGCCGGTACGACCCGGGGCCGGCCTCCCGTTCGGGAGGCCGGCCCCGGGCCGGGTAGCGGGCGGGCCGCTCAGCCGAGCGTGGCCAGCTCGTTGATCAGGATGTTGGAGAGCACCTGACCGTCGTTCTGCACCTCGCGCAGGTACCACTTCTGCTGCGGGGTGCGCGGCTGGTTGAACTGCCAGGTTCCGCGCGGGCTGTCGATCTGGCCGATCTTGCCGAGGGCCAGGTTGACCTGCTGCGGGGTGGGCTCCCCGCCGGCGAACCGGATGGCCTGGTCCAGCACCTGCGCCGCGTCGTACGAGGCCATCGCGTAGGTGGTGGGGGACTGGTTGTGCTTCTTGCGGTACGCGGCGGCGAACCGGCGGTTGGCCGCGTTGTTGATGTCGGCCGAGTAGTTCAGCGCGGTCCGGATGCCCAGCGCGTACTGCTTGGGCTTGATCTCATCGAGCACCGTGCCCTCGGTGAGGAAGCCGGGCGCGTAGATCGTCCCGGTGAAGCCGGCCTGGCGCACCTGCCGGATGAACTCGACCGCCGCCGGCCCGGAGAAGTGGCAGAACAGCGCCGCCGGCTTCCGGTTGAGCGCGGTCCGGATGTCGGCGGCGTAGTCCGACTTGTTCGGGTCCGGCTTCGCCGACGTCCAGACCACCGGGTCCTTGATCCGGGAGTCGGAGGCGCCGAACTCCTCCCGGAAGCCGCGCACCACGTCCCGGCCGCCGACGTCGTCCGGCACGATGATGGCCAGCTTGTCGGTCGGCTTCAGCTCGTCCTTCAGGTAACGGCCGAGGGCCCGGCCCGCCTCGTCCAGCACGTACGACGTACGCCAGATGTAGACGACGCTCTGCAGGCTGGTCGGCGAGGCGTTGGAGCCCACCAGGGGCACCCGGGCCTGCTCGACGGTGTCCCGGATGCCCGCCATGACCTCCGAGTCGACCACGCCGGTGAGGGCGAGCACGCCCTCCTTGAGCAGGTCCTCGACGGCCTTCTTGCCGCTCGCGGGCGAGTCGCCCTCGTCGGCGGTCAGCAGGGTGACCGGGTGGTCGCCGAGGCGCTGTTCGTTGAGGTCGAGGAAGAGCTCGAAACCCCTGACGATCTCGACACCGATCGCCTTGAGGCTGCCGGTTTGCGGCGCGACCAGGCCGATCTTGATCGGGCTTGCGGTGGTGACCGGTTCGCCCTCCGAATCCGAACCACATCCGGCTGCGAATCCGGCGGTACCCAGGGCGGCCAGCAGTTGTAGTGCCCGCCTGCGGTTCATCTGCGACACCGAGTTCCTTCCGGGAGCGTTGCAGCGCTGATCAGCGCCCCCTCGGCGTTCTACCTGCTTGGCGACGCTGCGTCAATGCTTAGTGATCTTCGCGCAAGCTTCGGAAAGCGGTTGTTACCTCGGGCCAGGCCGACGACACCGGGTCGATGAGCCCGAAGTGTTCGCATTCTGGCAGCTCGACGAGGCGGATGTCGCCCCCCGCCGCCCGGCTGGCGGCGACGAAACTCCGGCTCATCGCCACCGGAACCTGCTCATCCAGCGCGCCGTGCACGACTACTGTCCGTGTTCGGAGCGGTACCGCTGACCGCGGGTCGGCGGCCGCGTACCGGTCCGGGAACTCCGCCGGGCCGCCACCGAGCAGCGCGGCCACCGCGCCACCGTCCAGGTCCAGCCGGTACGCCTCGGCCAGGTCGCTGACCGGGGCCAGGGCCAGCACGCCGCCGACGGCGGACGGGACGGTGGCCGCCGCGTACAGCGCCAGGTGGCCGCCGGCCGAGTGGCCGACCAGGATCGGCGCCCCGGCGCCGACGAGGCCGGGCATGGCGTCGGCCGCCAGCCGGGGCAGCGCCGACACGCCCGCCACCACGTCGGAGAGCGTCCCCGGCCAGCCGCCGCCGGGCTGACCGGTCCGCCGGTACTCCAGCTGCGCCACCGGGTGACCCTGCGCGGCCAGCGCGGCGGCCAGCGGACCGGTGTGGCGCCGGTCGTACTCGGCCCGCCAGAAGCCGCCGTGCACCACCACCACGAGCGGCCGGGCCGGCCCGCCGCCGGCCGGGCGGCGCAGGTCGGCGAGCTGGTCGGGGTGCTCGCCGTAGGCGACTGTGTGGTCCGGCGCCGGTGCCGGACGGGTGAGGACGGCGCGGGGGTCGGCGGGCATGGCCAGACGGTAGCGCGCCCGCCCGGGTGGTTCCCGGCCGGCGACCCGGTCCCGGCGAGCACCGGCGGGGTCGGCTGGGTAAAGATGGATCCCATGACCGAAGCGCGCTCTGGACAGAACGACGAACCGGGTCCCGGCGACGCCGGCCACGCCGGCACCGTGGTGGTGGTCGGCCCGGACGGCCGGCCGGTCGGCACCGTGCAGACCGAGGAGGGACAGGGCGAGGACCCGACCCGGCTGGTCGAGCAGCCGGCCAAGGTGATGCGGATCGGCAGCATGATCAAGCAGCTGCTGGAGGAGGTCAAGGCGGCTCCGCTGGACGACGCCAGCCGGAACCGGATGCGGGAGATCCACGAGCGCTCCATCGTCGAGCTCAAGGAGGGCCTCGCCCCCGAGCTGCGCGACGAGCTGGAGCGGATCTCGCTGCCCTTCACCGAGGAGCAGACGCCGAGCGAGGGCGAGCTGCGCATCGCGCACGCCCAGCTGGTCGGCTGGCTGGAGGGCCTGTTCCACGGCATCCAGGCGGCCCTGGTCGCCCAGCAGATGGCGGCCCGGGTCCAGCTGGAGCAGATGCGCTCCGGCCGGCAGGCGCTGCCCAGCGGCCCCGGCGGGATGGTTCCCGGCATGCCCGGGATGGGTCAGCCGCAGGGCAACGACGGGCACAGCACCGGCCAGTACCTCTGACGGCCGCCGACCGGCTCAGCCGACCCCGAAGACCTGCTCCAGGTACGCCGCCACGCCGTCCGCGGAGTTCGCCGAGGTGACCTCGTCGGCGATCTCCAGGACGGCGCGGTGCGCGTTGGCCACCGCCACCCCACGGCCGGCCCAGGTCAGCATCGGCACGTCGTTGGGCATGTCGCCGAAGGCCAGCACGTCCCGGGCGTCGATGCCGAGCCGGGCGCAGTACCAGGCCAGCCCCGCCGCCTTCGTCACCCCGGCCGCGGAGATCTCCACCAGCCCCGAGTACGACGAGTGGGTGGCCTCGGCCAGCCCCTCCAACGCCCCGGCGACCAGCGCCAGGAACGCGTCCGGGTCCTGCTCCCCGGCACGCGCCAGCAGCTTCACCGCCGGGGCGGCGAGCAGCTCCTCGGGCGTCTCGACCGCCCGGATCGCGTCGAGGTCGGCGTCCCAGCGCAGCGGGTAGTGCGCCTCGTGCCGCATCTGCCGGCTGTCCACGATCTCCACCGCGAAGCTCACCCCGGGCACCTCGGCGCGCAGCCGGCGGGCCACCTCGGCGAGCAGCTGCGGATCGAGCGGGTCGGCCCGGAGCACCTCGTCGGCGACCGGGTCGTAGACCACCGCGCCGTTGGCGCAGATCGCCGGCAGCGGCTCGGCGAGCTGGTCGTACACCAGCTCAAGCCAGCGGATGGGACGGCCGGTGACCAGGACTACCGGCGTGCCCCCGGCGGTGATCCGGGCCAGCGCCGCCGCCGTGCGCGGACTCACCGTCCGGTCGTCGGTCAGCAGGGTGCCGTCGATGTCGGTGGCGATCAGCCGGGGTGTCTCTGCCATCAGCGGGACAGTAGCCGATCGAGGTACACCGCCACCCCGTCGTCGTCGTTGCGCAGGGTGATCTCGTCGGCGGCGGACCGGACCGCCGGGTGGGCGTTCGACACCGCCACCCGGGCCCAGCCGGCCCACTCGAACATCGGCAGGTCGTTGGGCATGTCCCCGAAGACCAGCACCTCGGCCGGGTCGACCCCGAGGGTCTGCGCCACCACCGCCAGCCCGGTCGACTTGTCCACCCCGGGCGGGCAGATCTCGACGAAGCCGAGCCCGGCCTGGGTGAGCGTCGCCGCCTCCGGCGGCACGATCCGCCGCGCCCGCGCGAGCAACTCGTCGACGTGGTGGTCGGCGGTCCGGACGAACGCCTTGATCACATCGCCGGAGAGGCATTCCGCGCGGCTGCGCGCCTCGAACGCGTCCTGGTAGGGCCAGCTCGGGTGGTAGTCGCCCCAGAGCGGCGCGTCGTGCTCGTCCGACGCCTCCACCATCACGGTCAGCGGCCCCACCGCCGCCTCCAACTCGGCCAGCAGCCGGGCCAGTACCTCCCCGGCGAGCCGCTCGTCGCGCAGCACCACCGGACCGGCCGGATCGCTCTGGTCCACCACCCGGCCGCCGCCGGCCATCACCAGGAAGTCCGCGGCCCGGATGTCGTTACGGGTCAGCTCGGTCAGCCGGGGGCCGCGGCCGGTCGCGCCGACCACCGGGATCCCGGCGGCCCGCACCCGGTCGAGCACCTGGTGGGTGTACGCGGAGACGGTGTCGTCGCTGCGGACCAGCGTCCCGTCGAGGTCGGTGGCGATCAGCTTGGGCAGTCCCGGGCGGGTCATCGTTCCTCCTTTGCCCGCCGCCGTCGCAGCCAGCCGTCGAGGTCGGCGAAGTGCCTCGACCCTGCCGACGGCGGGCAGCAACCGTACCTCGCGGAACCGGCCGCAACCATGGCTTCCCGGCGAATCGGGTGCCAACGGACGGCACACCCCGGGTGACGTTCCGCGCCCCGTCCCGGCGGGCCGCCGAGGCGGTCGTACGGTTACCGGATGGCAGAACGGGACTGGCCGGCGGCGGAGATCATCGGCACCGAACGGCTGGTGCTGGAGCCGCTCCGGGTCGACCACGCCGCGGAGCTGGCCCCGATCCTCAACGACCCGGTGCTGCACGAGTACATCGGTGGCCGGCCGGCGACCCCCGACGAGCTGCGCGAGCGGTACCGGCGGCAGGTCACCGGGCGCTCACCCGACGGCAGCCAGGGCTGGCTGAACTGGGTGGTCCGGCACCGGGACACCGGGGCGGCGGTCGGCACCGTGCAGGCCACCCTCCGGCTCGACGGCGACCGGCCGGTGGCCGAGCTGGCCTGGGTGATCGCCGCCCCGCAGCAGGGTCGCGGCTACGCCGGCGAGGCCACCGCCGGCATGGTCGGCTGGCTGGAGGGGCACGGCGTACGGGCGCTGCTCGCGCACGTGCACCCCGACCACCGGGCCTCCGCCCGGGTCGCCGAGCGGCTCGGGCTGCGCGCCACCGAGGTGGTGGTGGACGGCGAGATCCGCTGGGCGAAGCCGTGAGCCCGGCGGCCCGCCGGCCGGTCAGATCGGCGGTTCGGGGCGAGCGAACGGGATCGCCGGCCCCACGGTGAGGTCGGCGGGGGGCGGCAGCTCGTCCTCCTCCGCCGCGTGGCTCGAGCGGCGGCGCCGGCCGCGCACCGGCCCGGCGGGCTCCTCGTCCGCCGCGTCGGGCGGCGCCGCGCCGGCCGGGGCCAGTTTGAGCGCCGCGGCGAGCAGCGCGCAGGCGACGAACGCCATCACCAGGCCCCGTCCGTACTCGACCCGGAAGCCGTCCTCGGTCGAGTAGAAGAGGGTGCGCTGGCTGGTGTCGTCGAGCGTGGCGGCCGTCGCGGCCAGCAGGGCGAGCAGCGCCCCGGCCAGGGTCAGTCCGGCGATCCGGGCGTTCGTCCGGACGCCCGGGGTGCCGCGCAGCGCGAGCCCCACCGCGCTGGCCAGCGCCAGCAGCCCGACCAGGTAGCCGACCCCGAAGCCGCCCACGTCGGACACCCCGCCGGGCACCCGGATCGAGGTGTTCCCCTCCGGGCCGCCGTTGGGCAGGGTCATCACCAGCCACTCGCCGAGCAGCGACGCCACGGCGGCCACCGCGCCGAGCGCGGCCAGCAGCGGGGGCAGCCTGCGGTCCGCGGCCAGGCCGGCGAGCAACCGGCCGAACCGGCCTGCCGCCGGGACGGGTTCCGGCGCGCCCCACTCCACGACGGCCGTACCGTCGTCGGACCGGTCTTCCTGTCGTGGGATGGGGAGATCCTGGGACATCGCCGCACCCTTCCGCGTTCGCGGGCCTGAGCCGAATCATGACACAGCCGGCAGGGTGGGACGTGGATCGCGAACGGTCGCAGGGGGCACCGGTTTCGGCTAGCGTCGGTGCATGCCTATCCGTACCGCTTCCGCACGTTGGCAGGGCAACCTCACCGAGGGGTCCGGCACGATCCGCACCGGCAAGGGCGGGCTCGAGGGGAACTACTCCTTCAAGTCGCGTTTCGAGGAGGGTGAGGGCACCAACCCCGAGGAGCTGATCGGCGCCGCGCACGCCGGCTGCTTCTCGATGGCCTTCTCCAAGGCGCTCGCCGACGCCGGCTCGACGCCGACCTCGGTGGAGACCACCGCCAAGGTCCACCTGGACAAGACCGACGCCGGGATGACCGTGACCCGGATCGAGCTGGACACCGTCGGCCAGGTCCCCGGCATCGACGACAGCGAGTTCCAGAAGCTCGCCGAGGCGGCCAAGGCGAACTGCCCGATCTCCCGCCTGCTGTCGCCGGGCGCCGAGATCACCCTCACCGCCCGCCTCACCTCCTGACCTTTTCCGCGAAGAGTGGCCATCCGGCGCCGGATGGCCACTCTTTTCCGGACCCGGCCGATCTTGGCGGTGCCGCGGTGCGCCGCCCGTCGGGCAGAATGGGCGGGTGCCGGTGGAGATGAGCCGCGAACGCTTCGAGGAACTGGTCGGCGACGCCCTCGACGAGGTCCCCGAGGAGCTGCTCGGCCTGATGAGCAACGTGGTCATCCTGGTCGAGGACGACCCGCCGCCCGGTGACGAGGAACTGCTCGGCCTCTACGAGGGGCACGCCCTCACCGAGCGGGGCTGGGACTACGCCGGGGTGCTGCCGGACCGCATCCTGATCTACCGCCACCCGATCCTGCGCATCTGCGACACCGACGACGACGTGATCGACGAGGTCGCGGTGACCGTGGTGCACGAGATTGCCCACCACTTCGGCATCGACGACGAGCGGTTGCACGAGCTGGGCTGGGCCTGAGGGACCGCCGGGACCGGCGGCCGGAGGTCGGCCGGCGGTCCCTGACCGGCCGATACCGCCGGTTGCGGGTCTGACCTACCTTCGCAGGCAGGCATCACGACCTCAGGAGGCATTTCCATGCGCAGCGAGCTGTTCTCGGCGGAGAACCTGGAGAAGGAGTCCGCGCAGCCCGGCATGCGGCTGCAGAACTCCAAGATGTTGAAGATCGAGCTCAACGGTGAGGCGATGGCCCGGGTCGGGTCGATGGTCGCCTACCAGGGGCAGGTGCAGTTCCAGGCGCTCGGCTCGGGCGGGCTCGGCAAGTTCCTCAAGCAGAAGCTCACCGGCGAGGGCGTGCCGCTGATGAAGCTCACCGGCCGCGGTGACGTCTTCCTCGCCGACTTCGCCAAGGACGTGCACGTCATCGACCTCGAACCGGGCGACGCGCTCTCCATCAACGGCTCCAGCGTGCTGGCCTTCGACTCGACCCTCCAGTACGACATCCGGATGGTCCAGGGAGCCGGCATGGCCTCCTCGTCCGGCCTCTTCAACTGCGTCTTCACCGGCCACGGCCGGATCGCCATCACCACCAAGGGCACCCCGGTGGTGCTGAACGTGGACGCGCCCACCTACGTCGACCCGCAGGCGGCGGTCTGCTGGTCGGCCAACCTGCAGACCGGCTACCACCGCGCCGAGCAGCTCGGCCTCGGCACGCTGCTCGGCCGGCGTACCGGCGAGGCGTTCACGATGACCTTCGCCGGTCAGGGCTTCGTGGTGGTGCAGCCGTCCGAGGAGCCGCCGATCATGGGCAGCGGCGCCCAGGAGCAGCAGGGCGGCCTGCTCGGCGGCCTGCTGAGCTGACCCGTCCGGGGCGTCCCGCCGCCACGGTGGGCCGCCCCGCGCCTGGGCCGTGTTTCATAAGAACTGGCCGGCCTGCGGCGGGCCCAGACGACGACCGGCGGCGTCGCGGTTTCGTCCGG
This sequence comes from Micromonospora sp. S4605, assembly GCF_003176715.1. Taxonomy (NCBI): domain Bacteria; kingdom Bacillati; phylum Actinomycetota; class Actinomycetes; order Micromonosporales; family Micromonosporaceae; genus Micromonospora; species Micromonospora sp. S4605. Next base: position 492 of record NZ_QGSW01000068.1, on the reverse strand, counting down.
ATACAACACCGGTATCCGGACGAAACCGCGCCTTGCCGGACCGCCGCCTGGACTCCGCCTCGGCTCGACCGCCCTTATGAAACACGGCCCCTAGCTCAGCTCGCCGGCCCGCAGCCGGGCCAGCCACGCCGCGGCGTCCGCGTAGTCGGTGTCGGAGAGCCCGGCGGGGGCCGGGACCGGCCGCTCACCCGCCGGCCCGGTCCAGCGGTGCCGGGGATACGAGCCGAGGAAGCGCACGTCGGCGCAGACCCGCCGGAGCCCCTGCAACGCCTCGCCGAGCCGGACGTCGGCGACGTGCCCGGTGCAGTCGAGGAAGAAGACGTACCGGCCCAGCGCCTCGCCGGTCGGCCGGGACTCGATGCGGGTCAGGTTGACCCCGCGGACGGCCAGCTCCATCAGCACCGACAGCAGCGCGCCGACCCGGTCGTGGGCGATGTAGACGGCCAGCGAGGTGACGTCGTCACCGGTCGGCGGCGTCGGCGGGCCGGGGCG
>NZ_QGSW01000089.1:0-20279 GCF_003176715.1 Micromonospora sp. S4605 | reverse complement strand
TGTGTATAAGGGATGGGTCGGGAGCCGCGGAAGACCAGCCGGCCGGTGTTGGCGGCCTGGCCGGTGATGGCCTCGGCGCGGGCGGTGGTGATGTCGGCCAGTTGGGCGCGGTGGTAGTCGAGGAACTGGTGGAACGTCCACAGCGCCGAGTAGGTCTTGCGGCGGCGGTTGTTGGTGGTGTTGCCCTCGTCGGGTCGGGTCTGGCCGCCGGAGCTGCGCAGTTCGAGCAGGCTGTTGACGACGTTCTTCAGGCCGAGGGTGTTGCGCAGGATGGTTTCCTCGCTGAGGCCGACGTTGCCGCCGCCTTCGCAGCCGTAGGGGCAGGCCCACCAGCCGGCCTGGGCGCCCTGGCGGTACATGTGGCCTTCGATCATGTCCTGGGACTCGTCGAAGATGGCCTGGGCGACGTTCTGGTGGCGGGGCGGCAGCATGGGCAGGTCGCCGGCGCGGGAGTTGCCGTACTCGTGGCCGTCGTAGCCGGCGACGGGCCGGTAGTCGCGGATCATCGTGACGTACGCGGCGGTTTCGGGTTGGCGGATGAGTGAGTAGTCGCGGTTGAGGTCCTGGCCGGTGGAGTTGCCGCGGGTGTTGGCGGCGCGACCGTCGCCGTTGATGGTGGGGACGATCAGGACGGTGGTGTGGCTGAGCAGGTCGATGACGCGTTGGTCGGTGCTGAAGGCGAGTTGCCGGGCCAGGATGAGGCAGGCTTCGCGGTCGCCGGGTTCGTTGCCGTGCACGTTGCAGTTGATGGCGAGCGGTGCGGTGGCGGCGACGGCGGCCGGGGTGGCCGGTGGGGTCGGGTGGCCGATGACGAACATGTTGATCGGCCGGTCGCGGACGGTGCGGCCGATCTCGACGACGCGGACCCGGTCGCTGAGGTCGTCGATGGCGGCGGTGTAGGCGTACTCGTCGGTGTCGCTGGTGTATTGGGCGGCGCGGGTGGTCTCCCACTGGGTGCGTAGCTGTTCGCCGGGGGTGTCGGGGTTGCCCCAGGGTGCGGTGGTGGTGCCGGCGACCGGGTCGGACCAGGGCTGTTCGGTGGTGCCGATGCGGGCGCGCACGCGCCAGCGGAACCGGTCGCCGGGGTGGTAGCCGGCGTCGGCGAAGGTGGGTGATTCCTGGTTGATCTGCCGGTTGGGGCGCCAGATGCCGACGATGGTGGGCGCGCCGGTGGGGGTGTCGGTGTGGTCGACGGCGGTGCGTTCGATCTGGTAGTCGGTGGCGTCGGGTACCGGTTGCCAGGCGAGGGTGGTGTGTCCGTCGGCCTGCTGGGCGGTGAGGTCGGTGACCTGGTTGGGGGCGGCGGTCTGCTGCTGTCGGGCGCTGGCCGGGGTGGCGACGAGGCTGATGGCCAGGAGTGTGGACAGTGCGATGAGGATGTTTCGGCGTCTCACGTGGCCTCCATGGCGAGGACTGGTTGACCGTGACGCGGTTTGGACCAGCATGATCGGCATGGATGAGTGACGCAACGACCTTGAGCAATTCTTGCGGTAAGGGGTTCTCTCCCCCGTCGCCGCTGACCGTTCAGCCGAGGTCGACCAGCAGGGGCCGGTGGTCGGAGATGGTGGACAGCGGGGTGTGCACGCCGGTGACGGGTGGCAGTTGGTCGATGCCCTGCCGGTCGGCGAGGACGTGGTCGAGTTGCACCCGGGGTTGCCCTGCGGGGTAGGTGGGGCGGCGGCCCAGGGGTAGACAGCCGGAGACGAGGCGGGCGGCCCAGGCGGGCAGGTTCAGGTCGCCGAGCAGGATGCGGGGGGCGGGCAGGGTGCGCAGGGCGCGGACGACCCGGCGCAGTTGGTGGGCGTTCCAGCCGGGGACGAAGGACAGGTGGGTGGCGGCGACGGTGAGCGGGCCGTGCGGGGTGTCGAGGATGGCGGCGAGGAGCACGCGGGGTTCGTCGTGCAGCAGGACGAGTCCGCCGCCGGGGCCGGGGACGTAGACCGGTGAGCGGACCGGCGCGGGGCGCAGCCGGGTGACCCGCCAGCTGCGGACCGGGTGGCGGCTGACCAGGCCGACGCCGTAGCAGGGTTCGCCGTGCCCGTCGTCGTCGTGGGTGAGGGGGCGGAACCGTTCGCCGGGGGTGCCGACGACGGCGGCGGCGAAGCGGTGTTCGGGGGCGCCGAGCGCGCGGGCGGCGATGGCGGTGAGGTCGAGTTTGCCGCTGCGGCTCTGGTCGCGGTCGACCTCCTGCAGGGCGAGGATGTCGGCGTCGAGGGCGGTGACGGCGGCGGTGAGGCGGTCGGGGTCGACCAGGCCGTCGGTGAGGGAACGGCCGTGCAGCAGGTTGAACGTGGCCAGGCGCACGTTTGCACCCTACGACGCCGTGGCACAGTTGCCCGGTGCTCAGGGTGTTGCTGTGTTCGGCGCTGGTGTTCGTGGCGGTCGGCGCGGTGGGTGTCTGGTTGCGGCGCCGCCGCGGCCGCTGATCCACTCCCCCCGCCCATGGCTTGTCAGCCCGGTCGGGTTCCGGGTGCTCGTCGAGCTGGGCGTGCCGCGCGATGTGCGGCGCTGCGTGGTGCAGTTCGGTCGGGTCAGCGCGGCGTCCGGGCAGCCCGTGGGCGGTGAGCGCGCGGGCCGTACCGGCCGGGGTGGTGCCGGGTCAGGCCCGGACCGCCGGGCCGCCGGGGCAGGGCGGCTGACCTGCCCGGATTTGGCACCGGCCGGGTGTCGGTGCTGGTGAGGCTGGCCACAGACGGTCTCGTCGCCGGGGCGGCGGTGGGAAGAATGGCGGCCCGTGGACCCCGTATCGCTGACCACCCTGCTCGCCGCGGCCGCCATGGCCGGCTGGGTCGACGCGGTGGTGGGCGGCGGCGGTCTGCTGCTGTTGCCGGCGCTGCTGGTGGGGGCGCCCGGGATGCCGGTGGCCACCGCGTTGGGCACGAACAAGCTGGCGGCGATCGCCGGGACCAGCACGGCGGCGGTGACGTACGCGCGGCGCACCAAGCTCGACTGGGCGGTGGCCGGGCCGGCGGCCGGGCTGGCGGTGCTCTGCGCCGGGCTGGGCGCGGCGCTGGCCGGCAGCGTCCCGGGGTCGGCGTACCGGCCGGTGGTGCTGGTGGTGCTGGTGTCGGTGGCGGTGTTCGTGTTGCTGCGGCCCCGGCTCGGCGTGGTGGCGGCGCCGCAGCGGCGCACGCCGAAGCGGGTGGTGGCGGCGGTGGCGGTGGCCGGCGTGGGCGTCGCCCTGTACGACGGGCTGATCGGCCCGGGCACCGGCACGTTCCTGGTGCTGGCGTTCACCGCGCTGATCGGCGCGGACTTCGTGCACGGCTCGGCGATGGCGAAGGTGGTCAACGCCGGCACCAACCTGGGCGCGCTGGTGGTGTTCGCCGCGACCGGGCACGTGTGGTGGCTGCTGGGCGCGGGCATGGCGGTGTGCAACATCGCCGGGGCGGTGCTGGGGGCGCGGATGGCGTTGCGCCGCGGCGCCGGGTTCGTGCGGCTGGTGCTGCTGGTGGTGGTGGTGGCGCTGGTCGGCAAGCTCGGCTACGACCAGTGGCTGGCCGGCTGACCGGCCGCGGAGCGGCGCGGCCGATGTGTGATCATCGGCGGGTGCCGGTACGCGCGGAACACGACCGGGCCGTCCTGGCGCGACTGCTGGGCCGGGATCCGGTGCTGCACGCCTACCAGTTGGGCGACCTGGACGACTTCTTCTGGCCGTACACCTCGTGGTTCCGCCGCGGCGACGAGGTGGCGTTGCTGTACCACGGCGCCGACCCGCCCACCCTGCTGGCGTTCGCCGCCCCGGCGCGGGTGCCGGCGCTGGCAGGGCTGCTGCGCGAGCTGGTGCCGGTGCTGCCGGCCCGGCTGTACGCGCACCTGTCCCCCGGCCTGGAGCCGGCGCTGGCCGACGGGTTCACCCTCGACGCGGCCGGCGGTCACCACAAGATGGCGCTGACCGACCCGGCGCGGCTGGCCGCGGCGACCCCGGCGGGGGTGGTGCTGCACGCCGGTGACCTGCCGGCGCTGCGCCGGCTCTACGCGGCCGCCTACCCGGGCAACTGGTTCGACCCGCGGATGCTGGACACCGGCCAGTACGTGGGGGTGCGCGACGGCGACGAGCTGGTGGCGGTGGCCGGGGTGCACGTGTACTCCCCCGCCTACCGGGTCGCGGCGCTGGGCAACGTCACCACCCATCCCCGGGTACGCGGCCGGGGGCTGGCCGGGGCGGCGGTGGCCGCGCTGTGCGGGCGGCTGCGCGACCGGGTCGAGCACGTGACGTTGAACGTCAAGGCCGACAACACGGCGGCGCTGCGGCTGTACGACCGGCTCGGCTTCACCCGCGTCGCCGACTACGGCGAGTACACGCTGACCGCCCGCCGCGCCTGACGCCCGCGCCCCGCTCCGGTGGTCGGTGGGTGGCCGTCAGCCGCGCTGGCGGGACGAGTCGAACTGGCCGGCGCGGATCTCCCGCAGCGCCCGGCGGCGGACGTCGCCGCGCAGGGTGTCGACGTAGAGCCGGCCGGCCAGGTGGTCGGTCTCGTGCTGCAGCGCGCGGGCCAGGAACCCGCTGCCGGAAATGGTCAGCGGCTCGCCGTGCTGGTCGAAGCCGTGCGCGGTGGCGTGCATGGCCCGCCGGGTCGGGAAGTAGAGCCCGGGGATGGACAGGCAGCCCTCGTCGTCGTCCTGGGTCTCCTCGGACAGTTCCAGGGTCGGGTTGACCAGGTGTCCGCGGTGGCCGTCGGCGTCGTAGACGAACACCTGGGCGCTGACCCCGATCTGGTTGGCGGCCACGCCGGCCCGCCCGGGCGCGCCGAGCAGGGTGTCCATCAGGTCGGTGACCAGGGCGCGCAGTTCGGCGTCGAAGCTGGTCACCGGCTCGCACGGGGTGCGCAGCACCGGGTCGCCGATGATCCGGATGGGCCGCATCGTCATGTCGGCAAGATTATCCGGCGGCTGGCGGGGCGCCACCGGCCGGGCGGTCGCGGATCAGCACCTCGATGCCGTCGAGGATGCGGTCCAGCCCGAACTCGAAGGCGCGCGCCGGGTCGCCGGCGGCCTGGTACTCCTCGCCGGCGGCGGCGCCGACCCGCGCGGCGAGCGGGAAGCGGCGCGGGTCCATCGCCTTCTCCAGGTACGGGGCGTGCGCCTGCCACCACTGCTCCTCGGTCATCCCGGTGCGCTCGGCGGCCTGGGCGGCCTCCACCGCGCCGCGTACCGCGCCGTGCACGAACCCGGAGATCAGTGTGACCACGGCGTCCATCTCCAGGTCGGTCAGGCCGATGCCGTCGACGGCGCCGAGTTCGTACTCGTAGCGGGCGATCACGTTGGGGCCCAGCGGCGGGCGGGTGGTGGCGACCTGCAGCAGCCACGGGTGGCGCAGGTAGAGCGCCCGGGTCTCGCGGGCGATCTGCGTTAGCCGGCCCCGCCACCCGCCGGGCACGTCGGTGGGGCGGGCGGCCTCGCCGTAGACGGTGTCGAGCATGACGTCGAGCAGTTCGCCCTTGCCCGGCACGTACGTGTAGAGGCTCATGGTGCCCACCCCGAGCCGCTCGGCGACCCGGCGCATGGACAGCGCGGCCAGTCCTTCGGTGTCGGCGACCTCGATCGCGGCCCGGACGATCCGGTCGACGTTCAGGTCGGGGCGCCCCTTGCGGCTGACACGTTCCCGGGTGCGCCACAGCAGGGCGAGGCTGCGGGCCGGGTCGCCGGTGCCGCTGTACTCCGTCGTCACGCCCCGCACTGTACCGTCGCCTGTACCGTACTTTGTACGGTACGGTGTACGCCGCCACTGCGGGAGACGGGAGCACGGATGCACGACGACACACCGGCCATCGAGGCCGAAGGGCTGCGCAAGCGGTACGGCGACGCCGAGGCCCTGGCCGGGCTCGACCTCGCGGTGCCGGCCAGGCGGGTCTGCGCCCTGCTCGGCCCGAACGGGGCGGGCAAGACCACCGCCGTGCGGATCCTCACCACCCTGCTGCGACCCGACGCCGGCCGGGCCCGGGTGGCCGGGCACGACGTGCTGCGCCACCCCGACCGGGTACGGGCCGCGATCGGCCTGGTCGGGCAGCACGCCGCCGTCGACGAGGTGCTCAGCGGCCGGCAGAACCTGGTCCTCTTCGGCCGGCTGCACCACCTGTCGACGCCCGCCGCGCGGGCCCGCGCCGACGAACTGCTCGACCGGTTCGGCCTGGCCGACACCGGCACCCGGCCGGTCTCCGGCTACTCCGGCGGCATGCGTCGCCGGCTCGACCTGGCCGCCAGCCTGGTCCGCGCTCCGGGCGTGCTCTTCCTCGACGAGCCCACCACCGGGCTCGACCCGCGCGGGCGCAGCGAGGTGTGGGACGCCGTACGCGGCCTCGTCGCCGACGGCACCACCGTGCTGCTGACCACCCAGTACCTGGAGGAGGCCGACCAGCTCGCCGACACCGTCCGGGTGATCGACGCCGGCCGGGTGGCCGCCGCCGGCACCCCCGACCAGCTCAAGAACGACCTCGGTGGCGACCGGCTCGACGTGGTGTGCGACCGCGTCGACGACCTCGACCGGGCCGCCGCCCTGGTCGCCGCCGCCACCGCCGCCACCGCGGCCGTCGACCCGGCCGCGCTGCGGATCAGCGTCCCGGTCGCCGACCGGGTCACCGCCCTGGCAGCCGTGCTGCGCGCGCTGGACGGCACCGGCGTCGCCGTCGCCGACGTGGCGGTGCGCCGCCCCACCCTCGACGAGGTGTTCCTGCGCCTCACCGACACCCCGACCGAGCGGACGGTGACCGCATGAGCAACCTCACCCTGGCCCCGGCCCGGTTGCGCTGGGCCGTCACCGACAGCGCCGTGCTCACCGGCCGGGCGTTGCGGCACTGGGCCCGCCAGCCCGGGCAGCTGATCGTCGGGCTGCTCTTCCCGGTGCTGCTGGTGCTGATGTTCGGCTACCTGTTCGGCGGGGCGATGTCGGTGCCCGGCGGCGGCGACTACCGCGAGTTCCTGCTGCCCGGCCTGTTCGCCATGACCATGGCCTTCGGCATCGAGGCGACGTACGCCGCGGTGGCCACCGACACCGCCCGCGGGGTCACCGACCGGTTCCGGTCGCTGCCGATGGCCCCGTCGGCGGTGGTGACCGGCCGCGCCGCCGCCGACGTGCTGCACTCCGCCGCCGGCCTGGCGGTGATGCTCGGCTGCGGCTGGCTGGTCGGCTGGCAGTGGCGCAACGGCCTCCTCCCCGCGCTGGCCGCGATCGGGCTGCTCCTGCTGCTGCGGGTCGCGCTGATCTGGGCCGGCATCTACCTGGCGCTGCTGCTGCGCCGGCCGGAGTCGGTGGTGGCGCTGCAGATCCTGGTCTGGCCGGTCGGGTTCACCTCCAACGCGTACGTGCCGCCGGAGACCATGCCGGGCTGGCTGGCCGCGCTGGCCGAGTGGAACCCGCTGTCGGCGACGGTGGCCGCCTGCCGGGAGTTGTTCGGCAATCCCGGCTGGGGCGGCGACTCGTTCGCCGCGCAGCACGCCGTGGTGCTCGCCGTGGCCTGGCCGGTGCTGCTGATCGCGGTGTTCCTGCCGCTGTCGGTGCGCCGCTACCGGCGGCTGAGCCGCTGACCGGCACCAGCACGCCGAGGGGCGCCGCCCACGCCGGTGGCGCCCCTCGGCCGTGATCTTCGGCCGGCGGTCGCCGCCAGCCCGGTCGGGCGGCGAGCGGCCGATGCCGGCGGCCCGGTCGACGGGTCAGGTGGGCGGTGGGGGCAGGCCGGCGTCGGCGATGCGCTGGCGCAGCGGCCGGCGACCCACCGCGGCGAGCACCGCGTGCAGCAGGTCGGCCAGTGGCACCGGCAGTTCCGCGTCCAGTTCCCGCATCGCCGCGGTGGTGGCCGTCCACTCCGCCTCGATGACCGGCAGCAGGTCGCGGGCCCGGTCGGTCAGGTGCACGATGCGCTGCCGGGCGTCCGCGCCACGGATCAGCTCGACCAGCCCGGCCCGGGCCATCTGCGTCACGGTCTGGCTGGCCGCGGAGTGGGTGACCCCGACCCGGCGGGCCAGGTCCCGGATGGGCAGCGGCCCGTCGGCGACCAGCACCCGCAGCGGCGGCGAGAACCGGGGCCGGTAGTCGGCCAGGCCCCGCTCGGCGTAGACGGTGGCCACGTCGCCGTCGAGCATCTCCAGGACGTGCCGTAGCAGCGTCCCCACCGCCTCCCGGTCCGGCACGTCCGTCACCCCGCTAATGTAACAGCGCTGTTGTATCTGAGGGAGGACGGGATGTACGAAGCGGTGCAGCCGTACGCGCACGGCATGCTCGACGTCGGCGACGGCCAGCTCGTGTACTGGGAGACCTGCGGCAACCCGGCCGGCAAGCCGGCGGTGGTGCTGCACGGCGGCCCCGGCTCCGGCGCCACGCCGAGCTGGCGGCGCTACTTCGACCCGGCCCGCTACCGGGTGGTCCTGTTCGACCAGCGCGGCTGCGGCCGCAGCCGCCCGCACGCCGCCGACCCGGCCGTCGACCTGTCCGTCAACACCACCGACCACCTGGTCGCCGACATCGAGCGGCTGCGCGAGCACCTGGGCGTGGACCGCTGGCTGGTGCTCGGCGCGTCCTGGGGGTCCACCCTCGGCCTGGCCTACGCCCAGCGGCACCCGGCGCGGGTCAGCGAGCTGGTGCTGTTCAGCGTGGTCACCACCAGCCGCCGCGAGGTCGAGTGGATCACCCGGGACATGGGGCGGATCTTCCCCGCCGAGTGGGCCCGCTTCCGCGACGGCGTGCCTGCCGCCGACCGCGACGGTGACCTCGCCGACGCGTACGCCCGGCTGCTGGCCGACCCGGACCCGGCGGTGCGCGAGCGGGCCGCCCGGGACTGGTGCGCGTGGGAGGACACCCACGTCGGCACCGTCCCCGGCCACCGTCCCGACCCCCGCTACACCGACCCGGTGTTCCGGATGGCCTTCGCGCGGCTGGTCACCCACTACTGGCGGCACGCCGCCTTCCTGGCCGACGGCCAGCTGCTGCGCGAGGCGGGCCGGCTCGCCGGCATCCCGGGGGTGCTGCTGCACGGCCGCCTGGACATCAGCAGCCCGCCGGAGATCCCCTGGCGGCTGGCGCAGGCCTGGCCGGACGCCCGCCTGGAGCTGCTGGACGCCGCCGGGCACGGATCCGGCCACGGCATCGGCGAGCGGGTGCTGGCCGCGCTGGACGAGTTCGCCGGCCGCCGCTGAGACACCGGCGCCGTCCACCCGCCTGCGCCGTCGCCGCCGGGACGCGCCAGCCACCGCCCGTCGGTCCGAGCGGGCGGTGGCGCCGTGGCGCCGGGACGGATCGTCAGTCGCCGAGGGCGCGCCGCTGCGGATGGACCGTCTCGCCGCGGGCGAGCATGTCGACGAACTGGGCGATCCGCCGAGCCCGGGTGTCGGCGCGCTTGGCGCCGCCGACCCGGTACAGGACGGCGTACCGGTTCTGCGCGGTGAGGATGTCGAACATCGCCCGCGCCCGGGGCTGCGCCGCCAGCGCGGCGGCCAGGTCGTCGGGCACCTCGGCGGTGGCCTGCCCCGGGTAGGCCGCGTCCCACCGGCCGTCCGCCCGGGCGCGCTCGACCTCGGCCATTCCGGCCGGTCGCATCCGCCCTTCGCTGATCAGCCGGGTGACGAGGTCGACGTTGCGCGCCGACCACGGGCTGCGGGGGCGCCGCGGGGTGAACCGCCGCCGGTAGGTGCTCTCGTCGCGGCGGCCGGCCTGGCCGTCGATCCAGCCGTGGCAGAGCGCCTCGTCGAGCGCCTGGTCGTAGGTGAGGCTGGTCGGGTGCGTCGTGCCCTGCCGGGCGAGCACCAGCCACACCCCGGTCGCGCTGTCATGGTGCGCGCCGAGCCACTCCCGCCACGCGTCCGCGTCGGCGACGACCAACTCCGGCGCTTCAGCTGCTGAGCCCACCCTGATCTCCCCCACGACCGCACCCCCGGCCACCGCGAAATGTGTCCGTTCCCGGCCCGGCAACCTGGTGACCAGCGCGCCGGGCGACCCGGGGTCCGACCGTACCGGCACCCACCGACAGTCGCTGCCGATGCCGCCCAGGGGTCGGGCGGTCCCGGTCGCACCGGCCCGGACCCGGGGGTCAGCGGTTGGCGAGGGCGGCGCGTACCGGTGCGGTCTTCGCGGCCGCCTCGGCGACCTCGGCGTCCGGGTCGCTGTCCCAGGTGATGCCGCCGCCGGCCCAGACATGCATCCGGTCGCCGTCGGCGGCGGCGGTGCGGATGGTCAGCCCCAGGTCGATCCGGCCCGGCGCGACCCAGCCGAGCGCGCCCATGCTGGCGCCCCGGCCGACCGGCTCCAGGGCGGCGATCCGGTCCAGGGCGGCGAGCTTCGGCGCGCCGGTGACCGACCCACCGGGGCAGACCGCGCGCAGCAGGTCGGCCAGGCCGAACCCGTCGGCCACGGCCGCCGAGACGGTGGACTCGGCCTGCCACAGGTCGCACCAGCGGCGCACGGCGAACAGCTCGTCCACCCGGACGGTGCCGGTACGGGCCAGCCGGGCCAGGTCGTTGCGTTCCAGGTCGACGATCATCACGTGTTCGGCGCGTTCCTTGGCCGAGGCGAGCAGTTCGGCCCGGCCGGCGGCGGTGGCCGGGCGGGTGCCCTTGATCGGGCGGGTGATCAGCCGACCGTCGGCCAGTTCCACCAGGGTCTCCGGGGAGGCGCAGCCGATCGCCCAGCCGGCGCCGGTGAGGGTGCCGCCGTAGCGGGCGCCGGGCAGCGCGCCGAGGCGGGCCAGCGCCGGCAGCGGGTCGCCGGCGTACCGGGCAGCGGCGTGGCCGACCACGTTGACCTGGTAGACGTCGCCGCGGCCGATGGCCGCCCGCACCGCCCGCACCGCGTCGGCGTGCTGCCGGGGCGTCCAGCTCTCCGCCCAGTCGCCGAGCCACCAGCCGGCCGCCGCCGGCGCGGCCGGCGGCGGCGGCGTCGGGGTGTGGCCGTAGACGACCACGGCGACCTCCGGCAGGTCGGCCGGGTTGGCGGCGCCGGCCGCCGTGCCGGCCAGCAGCGCGCCGGCGGCGGCGGAGACGTAGAGCGCGGCCCCGCACAACCCGGTGGGGTCGTGCCGGGCGCCCGGGCGGGCCAGGTCGTGCAGCGCCACGCCGTGGGCGGCCAGGAAGTCCTCGGCGAGGGTGGCCGGGTCGCCGCCGTCGGCGGGGCGCCACTCCCACCGGGCGCGTTCGACCAGCGTACGGCGGCAGCACGCGGGTGCCGCCGGCACATCGATCAGCCTCGCGCTTGGGAGCGTTTCCACGCCGTCCGGCCCAATCTTCCTCATCCGTTCAGTGGATTTCCCGTCGACCACGCGCACTTGTGCTCGATGCTGGCCACTTTCGCTTGGTACTGTGCGTCACTGGTCATGTGAACCATGACACAGTGCCCCCACAGTCCGGAGAACCCGATGTGCCAGCACCAACCCACCTGCCCCTCCGCCGAGGCGACCGACCGGGAGGCCGCCCGAGTCATCGCCTGCTTCCCTGAGCAGGGCTGGAGCCTGCTCTGCAACGGTGTCATCGTCTTCGAGGACACCGGCGAGCTGCTCCCCGACGGCCGCACCATCGCCCCGCACCGCGGGCCCGCCCGCCACGCTCTCGTCGCCTGACCTGTCACTCTCCGTCACGCCAGTTCGTCGCGTCGACCCCGGCTGGTCCCCCGGTCGGGACCTCCCACCGCAGGTCGGCGTACCCGCCGGGGCGGCACCCATGACCGCCCCGGCGCCCCGCGACATCAGCTCTCGAACACCTCCGGCGACGGGCACGAGCAGACCAGGTTCCGGTCGCCGTACGCGCCGTCGATCCGCCGCACCGGCGGCCAGTACTTCCCGGCCCGGTCCACCCCGGCCGGGTACGCGCCCACCGACCGCGGGTACGGGTGCTCCCAGGCGTCGCCGCTGACCATCGCCGCGGTGTGCGGCGCGTTGACCAGGGGGTTGTCGCCGGCCGGCCACTCCCCGGCACCCACCTTGTCGATCTCCGCCCGGATGGCGATCATCGCGTCGCAGAACCGGTCCAGCTCGGCCAGGTCCTCGCTCTCGGTCGGCTCCACCATCAGCGTCCCCGCCACCGGGAACGACATGGTCGGGGCGTGGAAGCCGTAGTCGATCAGCCGCTTCGCCACGTCGTCCACGCTCACCCCGGTCGCCTTCGTCAGCGGCCGCAGGTCGAGGATGCACTCGTGCGCCACCAGGCCCTTGTTGCCGGCGTACAGCACCGGGTAGTTGGCGCGCAGCCGCGCCGCCACGTAGTTCGCCGCGAGCACCGCCACCCCGGTGGCCCGGGTCAGCCCGGCCGCGCCCATCATCCGCAGGTACGCCCACGGGATCGGCAGGATCCCCGCCGAGCCGTACCGCGCCGCCGAGATGGCCGGCCGGCCGGCCACCTGCCCGCCCAGCGGGTCGCCCGGCAGGAACGGCGCCAGGTGCGCCCGCACCGCCACCGGACCGACCCCCGGCCCGCCGCCGCCGTGCGGAATGCAGAACGTCTTGTGCAGGTTCAGGTGCGACACGTCCGCCCCGAACTTGCCCGGCTTGGCGAACCCGACCAGCGCGTTGAGGTTCGCCCCGTCGACGTACACCTGACCGCCGGCCTCGTGCACCTTCGCGCACAACTGCGCGATGCCGGTCTCGTACACGCCGTGCGTGGACGGGTACGTCACCATGATCGCGGCGAGCGCGTCCCGGTGCTTGTCGATCTTCGCGTCGAGGTCGACCAGGTCGACGTTGCCGTCGGCGTCGCAGCCGACCACCACCACCCGCATCCCGGCCATCACGGCGCTGGCGGCGTTGGTGCCGTGCGCCGACGACGGGATCAGGCACACGTCCCGGTGCCCCTCACCGCGGGAGGCGTGGTAGGACCGGATGGCCAGCAGCCCCGCCAGCTCGCCCTGGGAGCCGGCGTTGGGCTGCACGCTGACCGCGTCGTAGCCGGTCACCTCGGCCAGCCACGCCTCCAGCTGGGCGATCATCTCCCGGTAGCCGGCGGTCTGCGCCTCCGGCGCGAACGGGTGGATGTGGGCGAACTCCGCCCAGCTCACCGGCTCCATCTCGGTGGTCGCGTTGAGCTTCATCGTGCACGACCCGAGCGGGATCATCCCCCGGTCCAGGGCATAGTCGAAGTCCGACAGCCGCCGCAGGTAGCGCAGCATCGCCGTCTCCGAGTGGTGGCTGCGGAACACCGGGTGAGTGAGGAAGTCCGAGGTGCGGGCCAGCGCCGCCGGCAGCGCCGGGTCGCCGGCGCCGTCGAACGCGGGCACGCCGAACGCCGCCCACACCGACGCCAGGTGCGCCTCGGTGGTGGTCTCGTCGCAGGCGACACCCACCCGGTCGGCGTCGACCAGCCGCAGGTTCACCCCGCGCCGCGCCGCGGCGGCGACCACGTCCGCCGCCCGGCCGGGCACCGTCGCGGTGACGGTGTCGAAGAACGCGACGTCCGCGACGTCCACCCCACCGGCGCGCAGCCCGGCCGCGAGCCGCGCCGCCATCTCGTGGGTACGCCGGGCGATCGCCCGCAGCCCGTCCGGGCCGTGGTAGACGGCGTACATGCCGGCCATCACGGCGAGCAGCACCTGCGCGGTGCAGATGTTGCTGGTCGCCCTCTCCCGCCGGATGTGCTGCTCGCGGGTCTGCAACGCCAGCCGGTAGGCCGGGTTGCCGTCGGCGTCCCGGGACACCCCGACCAGCCGGCCGGGCAGCATCCGCTCCAGCCCCGAGCGCACCGCCAGGTAGCCGGCGTGCGGGCCGCCGAAGCCCATCGGCACGCCGAAGCGCTGGGTGGTGCCGGCGGCGATGTCGACGCCGATCTCCCCCGGCGGGCGCAGCAGGGTCAACGCCAGCAGGTCCGCCGCGACGGTCACCAGCGCCCCGACCGCGTGCGCCGCCTCGACCAGGCCGACCTGGTCCCGGACCGCCCCGGACGCGCCCGGGTACTGCAGGTGCAGGCCGAAGAACTCGCCGGGCAGCTCGTCGGCGTCCAGGTCGAGCACCCGCACCTCGATGCCGAGCGGCTCGGCCCGGCTGGCGATCACCGCGATGGTCTGCGGCAGGGTGTCGGCGTCGACCACGTACACCGGGCTCTTGCTCTTCGACGCCCGGCGGGCCAGGGTCATCGCCTCGGCCGCCGCGGTGCCCTCGTCGAGCATCGAGGCGTTGGCGGTGGCCAGCCCGGTCAGGTCGGTGACCATGGTCTGGAAGTTCAGCAGCGCCTCCAGCCGGCCCTGGCTGATCTCCGGCTGGTACGGCGTGTACGCCGTGTACCAGGCCGGGTCCTCCAGCACGTTGCGGCGGATCACCGCCGGGGTGTGCGTGCCGTGGTAGCCCAGGCCGATCATGGACACGGCGACGGTGTTGCGGGCCGCCAGGGCCCGCAGCTCGGCGATCGCCTGCTGCTCGGTGGCCGGCGCCGGCAGGTCGAGGGTGCCGTGCCAGCGGATCACCTCGGGGATCGCGGCGTCCATCAGCTCGTCGATCGAGCCGTATCCGACCGTTTCCAGCATCCGGCGCTCGTCGTCCGGATCGGGGCCGATGTGGCGGGCGGCGAACTGCTCTGTCATGGGCTGCGCTCCCGGGGGCGAGGTCGACGGGTCGGCCTCCCCCTGAGTCGCGCCCGCGCAGCGCTCCACAGTGCCTGCCCCCGCGGTCCTTTTGCCTGAGAGGTTCCGGGGAGGATATGCCCCTTCGGCGCCGCCCGTGCTGCTGTGGGCGGTCTCTCCCGCGTGGGTGGTACCGGCGAAGGTCAACGCTACCAGCGTCGGTGTTTCGGGCCGATGTCGTACCCCCGTCCCCGATCATGGGGGTAGTCGCGCACACCGCAGGAGGTGCCCATGACCGAGCCGGCGACCAGCCCGGACGACCTGGGGCGGTTCTTCGTCGCCCGCGCCAACGCCCGCGACGTCGAGGGTCTCGTCGCCCTCTACGAGCCCGACGGGGTGTTCGCCACCCCGGCCGGACCCGCCGCCGGTGCCGACCAGCTGCGGGCCGCGTTCGAGCAGATGCTCGCCGACGGGCCCACCTTCACCCCCGGCCAGCCGCAGCCCACCCTGTACGCCGGGGAGCTGGCGTTGACCTCCACCCGCCTCGACGACGGCTCGGTCACCGCGGAGGTGGCCCGCCGCCAGCCCGACGGGACCTGGCGGTGGGTGCTCGACCAGCCCCGCTTCGTCGCGCCGCCGGCCAGCTGAGCGGCCCGCCGGCCTGGCCCGCCGTGTCCGCGCGGCACGGCGCTGCCCGGTTGGTCAGCGCCGCTCATCCGGCCTGCCGTGACGCGGCCCGGGCGGCCGGGAAGACCCCCGGCCGGCCTCCCCCTCCGGGCGCTGACCGGCCGGCCCGGTGCCGGGCGCCTACCCGGCGGCCGCCGCGGCGACCGTCCCGGGACTGGCGGGGGCGCCGACGGTCCGGTCGGCCAGCGCGGGACTGTCGGGAGCGCCCGCGGTCCGGTCGGCCAGCGCGGGCAGCAGCCGGCCCAGCGGCGCGTCCAGCGTGAGCGCCGCGTACCCGTCCCCACGGGTCGGCCCCTGGTTGACGATCGCCACCGGGATGCCCAGCTTCGCGGCGCGCAGCACGAACCGCCGCCCCGACATCACCGTCAACGACGAGCCCAGCACCAGCAGCAGCCGCGCCCGGTGCACCAGGTCGAAGCAGTGCGCCACCCGTGCCGCCGGCACCGTCTCGCCGAAGAACACCACGTCGGGTTTGAGCGTGCCGGTGCCGCAGAACGTGCAGTCCACCACCCGGAACCGGGCCACCTCGGCGTCGGGGAGCTCCACGTCACCGTCCGGGTTGACCGCGTCGACCCGGGCGTCGAAGCCCGGGTTCGCCTCCCGCAGCCGCCGGTCCAGCTCCTCCCGGGAGGTCTGGTTGCCGCAGTCCAGGCAGACCACCTCGTCCAGGCGGCCGTGCAGCTCCACCACCGGCGCGCTGCCGGCCGCGGTGTGCAGCCCGTCGACGTTCTGGGTGATGACCGCGTCGACCAGGCCGGCGCGCTGCAACCGGGCCACCGCCCGGTGCCCGTCGTTCGGGGCCGCCCGGGCGATGGTCCGCCACCCCAGGTGGCTGCGCGCCCAGTAGCGCCGCCGCGCCTGGGCGTCGCCGGTGAACGTCTGGTAGGTCATCGGGGTGTGCCGGCGGGCCGCGCCGCTGGGCCCCCGGTAGTCCGGTATGCCCGACTCGGTGGACAGGCCCGCCCCGCTGAGCACCACGACACCACCGGCGGCCACCAGGTCGGTCAGCGCGTCGATCGTCTCGGTCACCCGTCCATGCTGCCTCACGCGCCCGCACCCCGGCGACCACGCCGCAGGCCACCGACCTGCCCGCCGGGCCCGCGAACCGCCTCCGCCGGTGTGCCCGCCGGCCCGCTACCGCCTCCACTGGCCCTGCCCGCCGGGCCCGCGACCGCCTCCGCCGGCGCCCGGCGCCGGCCGATCCCGACGTGACGCCCGCCGCCCACGGGCGGCGCGAGGGTCAGGCGGTCCGCGGAGGCCCGCCCCACCACCACTCGACGGCGTGGATCCACCACACCCACCGGACTCCCCGGTGAACGGCGGTGGGGGTCGCACTAGGTTGCAGGTATGCGCGTCGTCATCGCCGGAGGACACGGCAAGATCGCCCGGCTGCTGCTGCGGGAACTCGCCGGCCGCGGCGACACCGCCGTCGGCCTGATCCGCAACCCCGATCATGCCGCCGCGCTGACCGCCGCCGGCGCCCACCCGGTCCTCGCCGACCTGGAACACGTCGACGTCGACGACCTCGCCGGTCACCTCGGCGGCGCGGACGCGGTGGTCTTCGCCGCCGGCGCCGGCCCGGGCAGCGGCGCGGCCCGCAAGGACACCGTCGACCGGGCCGCCGCCGTGCTGCTCGCCGACGCCGCGCAGCGCGCCGGCGTACGCCGCTACCTGCTGGTCTCCTCGATGGGCGTGGAGGGCGAACCGCGCCCCGGCACCGACGAGGTGTTCGCCGCGTACCTGCGGGCGAAGAAGGCCGCCGAGGACGACGTGACCGGCCGGGACCTCGACTGGACGGTGCTGCGGCCCGGCCGGCTCACCGACGACCCGCCCACCGGGCGGATCACCCTGGCCCGGCGGGTGCCCCGCGGCGCGGTCACCCGCACCGACGTCGCCCGGGTGCTGGTCGCCCTGCTCCACACCCCGGCCAGCGCCGGCATGATCCTGGAACTCGTCGGCGGGGACACCCCGATCGGCGAGGCGGTCGCCGCCGTCACCGCACGCTGACGCCGCCACCGCCGGCGGACCCGCCGGTGTCACCGGCCTGAGCACGGTCCTCGACAGAGCCGACACCCGAGCTGCCAGACTCGTGATCATGCAGGAGTCACCGAAGACGGCGCCGGTGGCGGTGGTCACCGGCGCCAACCGGGGCATCGGCCGGGCGGTCGCCGCCGGGCTCGCCCGCGACGGCTACCACACCGTCCTCGCCGTCCGCGACCCCGACCGGGGCCGGCACGCGGCCCGGGACCTGCCCGGCAGCGTCACCGTGGAGCGGCTCGACGTCGCCGACGTCGACAGCGTCACCGACTTCGCCCGGCGGCTGCGCGACCGGCACGGCCGCCTCGACGTGCTGGTCAACAACGCGGCGATCAACTACGACACCTGGCAGGACCCGCTCGGCGCCGACCTGACCGTCGTCCGGGACACCCTGGAGGTCAACGCCCTCGGCGCCTGGCGGGTCAGCCAGGCCCTCGTCCCGCTGATGCGCCACCGCAGCCCCGGCCGGCGGATCGTCAACGTCTCCAGCGAGAGCGGCTCCCTGACCGGCATGGGCGCCGCCGCCCCCGGCTACGCCATGTCCAAGGCCGCGCTGAACGCGCTGACCCGGCTGCTGGCCGCGCAACTCGCCGCCGACGGGATCCTGGTCAACTCGGTCTGCCCCGGCTGGGTGGCCACCGACATGGGCGGGCCCGCCGCACCCCGCACCGCCGCCGAGGGCGCGGCCAGCGTGTTGTGGGCGGTGCGGATCCCCGACGACGGCCCCACCGGCGGCTTCTTCCGCGACGGCGAACCGCTGCCCTGGTGAGGCCGCCGCGGCCGGCCCGCCGGTCGCGGGCCGGCCGTCGGCTCAGCGCTGCTGGTGGCGGGGCAGCGCGCCCTGCCCGGCGCCGGCGCGCACCGCCGTGCCGGCCTGCCCGACCAGCCGGTCCATGGTGCGGGCCAGGTGCTCGCTGCCGTCGTCGAGGTGCCGCGCCGCGGCCTGCATGTGGGAGATCATCATCTCGCCGTAGATCCGCAGCGCCTCCCGGGTGGCGACCCCGTCGTCGAAGCTCGACCCGGCCGCCGAGCGGTAGTCCTGCACCGCCCGCTCGGCCTCCTGCTTCGCCTCCTCCGCCGCCGCCTGCACGTAGCTCTCGTACTGCACCCGGGCGTACTCGGCCACCCGGCGCGCGTAGTCGTGCGCCTGCGCGATGATCTGCTCGGCCTCCCGCTGGGCCGCCGAGAGCAGGTTCACCTCCTTCGCCGCCGGCAGCTTCGCCTCCGCCCCGGCGCTCGGGATCACCCCGTGCCGGTGCTGCTCCACCAGCGCCTTCACCGGCGCCCAGCCGGTGCCGCTGGCCAACAGCAGCAGATCCGCCGACCCGGCCGACCACAACGACAACCGGTCACCCACCGGCGCGGCCAGGTGGAGCTGGTCACCCACCGCGGACCCGTACACCAGCCGCGACGACACCGCCCCGCCGGGCGCGGCGCGGACGTGCAACTCCAGGGTGCCGTCCGCGCGCGGCGCGTTCGCCGGCGAGTAGTACCGCCACGACCGCACCGACGGGTGGGACACCCCGATCGACTGGCCCGGCGTGAACGGCAGCAGGTACTGCGGACGCAGCGTCAGCACCGCCACGTCGAACGCCCGCCGCTCGTGCCCGATGACCTCCGCCACCCACCACGGTGGGTTGACCGCCTCGGCGGCCTGCGCGGCCTCGATCATCACCTGCGACACCAGCCCGTACGCGCCGGCCCAGTCCTGGGCCAGCTCGTCGGTCCACTGCTCGCCGAGGAAGTGCTGCAGCGTCGCCAGCAGCGCCTCACCGACCGCCGGGTAGTGCTCCGCGCGCACCGCGAACTTGCGGTGGTCGGCGCCGAGATCCTGGAGGAACCCGACCAGCCGGTCCACCTGGTCCACGTTGGACACGATGTGCCCCAGCGCGGTGACCAGCCGGTCACGCTGCCCCGCCATGTTCGTCGGGAACATCTGCCGGGTCTCGGGGTGAGCCAGGAACAGTGTGGAATAGAAGTAGAGCGGAACCTGATCGCCGTGCGCGGCGACCAGGGACCAGCTCTGCTTGAGCCGGGCGGCGTCCACGCTCAGGCGCTCGCCGGGTTCCCGCTGAACACCACCTGGTCCTGCACCTGCCCCAGCACCACCTGCACGTCGGCGATGATGTCGCCGGGCACACCCAGCTCGGTCAGCGTCACGGTCAGGTGCTCCCCCACCTTGACGTAGTGCTCCACCGGGATCCGCAACGGCTGGTGCGCCTCGGCCAGGCTCCGCCCGGCGTACTCGTTCGGGCCACCCAGCACCACGGTCAGCATCAACGCCAGATGCCGCCGCTGCCCCGGCATGTCCACATCGGTGAAGTAGCCGGCCAGTTCCGGGTCGGCCAGCACCCGGTCGTAGAACAGGTCGACGGCGGCCTTGACCGAGGTGGCGCCACCGATGCGCTCGTAGTGGGAGGCGGGCGCGGTTTCTTCCGTAACCGTCACGGTCGTTCCTTCCGAGGTGGAGGGGGTCGCGCGGGGCTGGCGCGCTGGGGCAACGGTCGGCCGGCGCGCAACAGCGCCGCCGCAGGCGACACCGCACCGGGGCGACCGCGTGACGGACCATAGCGCGTCACGCCGCCGCGGTCATCGCCCCCCTATCGGATTCCCGACACTCTCCACTACCCACCGTGACACTCGGATCGGGCCGCCACCTCCACAATGGGCAACCGGCAATATACACAGAGTCATCGTCGACGTGTCCGCGGCACCCACCGCATTCCACCGCGGACCGGCCCCAACGCGCCCACACCCGCCGCTGACCACCACAGACACCCGGACGGCCGATCGTCCGAGCTGCCTCATCCGACCCGGCAACCCGACCTCAACCGCAGCGACGCCCCCGCACACCGAACGGCCAACCACCCACCGACCCCGCCGCCAGGGACACGCAGCGTCACCACGAAATCTGCAACAGGCTTCGGCGCGTCGCTCGTGCCGCACGTCACAACCGCGCCCGACCAGCGCGGCTCGACCGTCGGGAAGCACCCACCGCACGGCCACCGGAAACACCCGACCAGCCCAGACGACCCCGCGCCTCGGACGGCCACCAGGGCGACGCGTCAGCCCCACCCCACCGCGACGGACC
>NZ_QGSW01000210.1:0-20531 GCF_003176715.1 Micromonospora sp. S4605 | reverse complement strand
TCCCGCGAAGGAGCCAGCGAATGCCCACCCGAACCGTCACGGTCGGCTCCGCCAGCGGCCTGCACGCCCGGCCCGCCGCGATCTTCGTCGCCGCCGCCGCGGCACAGCCCGTCCCGGTGACCATCCGGACCAGCGGCAAGTCCCCCGTACCCGCCCGCAGCATGCTGTCGGTGCTCTCCCTCGCCGCCAAGCACGGCACGGAGGTGATCCTCGAAGCCGACGGCGGCCCGGCCGCCGACGCGGCGCTCGACGCGTTGGCCGCACTGATCGCCCGTGACCTGGACGCCGAGGAAGGGCAGCAGGGCGATGGGTGAATCGCTGCGCGGCATCGGCGTCAGCCCCGGCCGCGCGGCCGGCCCGGCGTACCGGATGACGCCGCCGCCACCGGTGCCCGCACCCACCCCCGTGACCGATCCCGACGCTGAGGCCGACCGTGCGGCGACGGCGCTGGCCACGGTGGCCGCGGACCTGACCCGCCGCGCCGCGGCCGCCGCGCCCGGCGCCGGTGCCGAGATCCTGCGAGCGCAGGCGATGATGGCGCAGGACACCGAGTTGACCGCCGCGGTGGTCGCGCAGGTGCGTTCCGGGTGCAGCGCCCCGGTCGCCATCGACCGCGCGCTCGCCGTGCACCGGCAGGCCTTCCAGTCCGCCGGGGGCTATCTCGCCGAACGGGTCGCCGACCTGGACGACATCCGGGACCGGGCCGTCGCCGCCTGTCTGGGCCTGCCGCCACCCGGCATCCCCGACCCCGGCCATCCGTTCGTGCTGGTCGCCCGCGACCTCGCCCCGGCCGACACCGCCGGGCTCGACCCCGGGCGGGTGCTCGCTCTGGTCACCGAGGACGGCGGCCCGACCAGCCACACCGCCATCCTGGCGCGCGCCGCCGGCCTGCCGGCCGTGGTCCGCTGCCCGGGCGCGCTGGAGATCGCCGACGGGGTGCCGGTCGCCGTCGACGGCTCGACCGGCGAGGTCGCGGTGGGCGTCGACCGGCACGCCATCGCGGCGAGCCGGATCGCCGAGCAGCGTCGCCGGCGGCGGCTCGCCGCCGGGCAGGGGCCGGGCCGCACCGCCGACGGGCACCCGGTCGCGCTGTACGGCAACATCGGGTCGGCCCGGGACCTGCACGGCGACCTGGAGGGCGTCGGGCTGTTCCGCACCGAGCTGCTCTACCTGGACCGGGTTGACGCGCCCGGCCGCGACGAGCAGGCCGCGGCGTACGCGGAGGTCTTCGCGGCGCTGCCCGGGCGGCGGGTGATCGTCCGGACCCTGGATGCCGGGGCCGACAAACCCCTGCCGTTCCTCGATCACGGCGACGAGCCGAATCCCGCGCTGGGGATTCGCGGCCTGCGCCTGGCGCGGCGGCGACCGGAGGTCCTGCGCGCTCAACTGGAGGCGATTGCGCGGGCGGCCCGGTCCGCGACGGCCGACGTCTGGGTGATGGCGCCGATGGTGGCGACGGTCGCCGAGGCGGCCGGCTTCGCCGCCGCCTGTCGCGACGTCGGTCTGCCGACGGCGGGGGCGATGGTCGAGGTGCCGGCGGCGGCGCTGCGGGCGCGGGCGCTGCTCGGCGTGGTCGACTTCCTGAGCATCGGCACGAACGATCTGAGCCAGTACACCTTCGCCGCCGACCGCCAGTGTGGGCAACTCGCCGACCTGCTCGATCCGGGGCAGCCCGCGCTGCTCGAGCTGGTCGCCGCCTGCGCGGCCGCTGGCCGGGCGGCCGGCAAGCCGGTCGGGGTCTGCGGCGAGGCGGCGGCCGACCCGAGGCTCGCACCGGTTCTCGTCGGCCTCGGCGTGACCAGCCTGTCCATGGCGCCCCGGGCCGTGCCCGAGGTGCGGGAGGCGCTCGCCGCGCACACCCTCGCGGACTGCCGACGACTGGCCGCCGAGGCGTTGGCCGCGGACGACGCGGACGCGCCGTCATTGCGCACGAACAGTCCGTGACCGGCCGGGTCACCGCGGCGGCGCCAACGAACGGCTCCGGTGCGGCCGGCGCCGGCCGGTCGCGCCGCCGGTCGGACGCGCTCCGGTAACGGCACCCACCTGCCACTACTGCTTCCGTTCCGGGTGCTCTACCGTCGGGGTTGTGACTCTTGAGCAGCATTGGTGGAACGGCGACCCCACCCCCCGCGGGCGCCGGGACGTGTACATCCGCACCGACGGGCAGCGCTGGGAGGTGCAGGCGCAGATCGGTGGAGCCTCTGGCCGGTCGCAGGTGCAGGGTTGCCCGAGTCGCGCCGCCGCCGTCATCCTCGCCAGCGCCTGGCGCGGTGGCCGGTCGACCTGGCGCGAGGTGCCCTGCTGAACACGGCGGCGGCGCGCTGACGCTGCGCCCGTCCGGCGGCTGCTGTTTCGGGCCGGCGCGATTCCGGCGCGATCCCGGCGCGGCCACCGGTCAGTCCGGCAGTCGGGGCATCTCCGGCCCGGTGTCCCGGCCCAGCAGCACCGCGCGGGTGAGGGCGGCGGATCCGAACCGGTCCCGCACCGCGTCGACAGCGGCGTCGAGGTCGGCGCCCGGATCGCGCTCGAACGGCAACGGCGGCTGCACGTGCCCGCCGTCCAGGTTCGCCACCGAGACCCCGAGCAGGGTGATGCCGCGCCGGTCGATCTCCGGCAGGGCCGCGCGCAGCAGCGCCCGGGCGGCGGCGAGCAGCGGCTGGGTGTCCGCGGTCGCCTTCGGCAGGGTGTGTGAACGGGTCGCCCGGGTGTAATCGGCGAAACGCAGCCGCAGCGTCACCGTCCGGCCGGTGCGGGTGGCTCCGCGCATCCGCCGGGTCACCCGGTCGACCAGGCCGGCGAGGACGGCGTCCAACTCGGCCGGCGAGTGCGCCGGGCCGCCGAGGGCGTGCTGCGCCCCCATCGACGCGCGGCGCCGGCCCACCTGCACCGGCCGGGGGTCGCGGTTGTGTGCCAGGGCGTGCAGGTGCCGGCCGGCCCCCGCACCGAGCAGCGAGACCAGGGTCGCCTCGCCGAGCCGGGCGACCTGGCCGACGGTACGGATGCCGCGCTCGCGCAGCTTCGTCGCGGTGACCGGGCCGACGCCCCACAGCCGCTCCACCGGCAGCGGATGCAGGAAGGCAAGCTCGCCGTCGGGCGGCACGACCAGCAGGCCGTCCGGCTTGGCCACCCCGCTGGCCACCTTGGCCAGGAACTTCGTCCGGGCCACGCCCACGGTGATCGGCAGGCCAACCCGGTGGCGCACCTCGTGCCGCAGCCGGGCGGCGATGTCGGCCGGCGGCCCCGCCAGCCGGCGCAGGCCACCCACGTCGAGGAACGCCTCGTCGACCGAGAGCCCCTCGACCAGCGGGGTGGTCTGCCGGAAGATCTCGAACACCGCGCGGCTGGCCGCCGTGTACGCCGACATCCGGGGCGGCACCACGATCGCCTCCGGGCACAGCCGGCGGGCCTGCCGGCCGCCCATCGCGCTGCGTACGCCCCGGGCCTTCGCCTCGTAGCTGGCGGCGAGGACCACCCCGCCACCGACGATCACCGGCCGGCCGCGCAGGCGCGGGTCGTCCCGCTGCTCGACCGACGCGTAGAACGCGTCCAGGTCGGCGTGCAGGATGCTCGCCTCGCCCGACACGAACACATGTTCGCACGGCCGCCGCGATTCCGGCACTGACCTGCCGGAACGCACTCACCGGCCGCTCGGACACCGGGCCGAGCGTGGGCCGGGCCGGCGCGGACCTCAGGCCGAGTGCCGGCCGGGTCGGCGGGCGGCCGGACCGCCAGGACGGGCGGCGGGGGCGCATCCCGGCCGCCGCCCGGTGCCGGCTCGGAGGTCAGGCGACCCGTGGCGCCGGCACGATCGGCAGCGCGGCGCGGTGCGCCGGGCCGGCGATCTGGCCGGTCTGCTCGACCGGATCGGGGGCCGGTGCGGGCACCGCCGCCGGCGCGCGGGTGCCCTGCATGCTGGTCGGGTCGTCCGGCGGTGCGCCGGGCACAGCGGCCGCGCTGATCTGGCCGAGCAGCGACAGCAGCCGGGGTGCGTCGCCGACGGCCAGCCGGAAGGACCCCCGGCACACCGTGCCGCTCCACAGGGACAGCACCACGGCCCCCCGCTCGGGGTGGTAGCTGACTCGCATCGTCCGATCGTCGCCCCGCGTGTCGGCGAACAGGTCGCCGAACCCGGGCATCGGCAGCACCTCTCCCATGGCAACCAGAATGCAACAATCGGTGAGCCCGCGAAAGGTCAGAGATCGTCGAACGGCGCCGCGTACCGGAAGTCGCCGCGGATCGACGGTCGCCAGGCGCTCATCGGGCGGGCCATGAAGTAGCGCGGCCCCCACGGCCCGGGTGGCGTGACGCCCAGGTCCACCGCCGGCCGGAAGCCGAACCGGGGGTAGTAGTCGGGATGGCCGAGCAGCACCACCAGCGGCTCGCCGAGCGCCTCCGCCGCGCCGAGCACGGCGTGCATCAGCGCGCTGCCCACGCCGCGCCGCTGCCAGGCCGGCAGCACCCCGAGCGGCCCGAGCCCGAGCGCCACCGGCTCGCCGGCCACCCGACCGCGGGTGCACACCACGTGCCCGACGACCTGCCCGTCCGGATCCGTCGCGACCAGGGACAACGCCGGCAGCCAGCCGTCGTCGGCGCGCAGCGCGTCGACCAGGGTCGTTTCCACGGGTACGGCACCGGGCTGGTCAGCCTTGGCGAACGCGGCGGTGTGCACCGCCCGGACGGCCTCGACGTCGTCGGCGGTCTCACGTCTGATCAACATCGCGCCACCATAGGACGCGCGGCCGTGCGGACGCGACGGCGTTTCTGGGTCGGCGCAGCCGGACGGCCGGCGACCGGCGGCGGCCTCCGTCCCGCGACCGGCGCGGCGGTGCGGCTCGGGTCAGCCGACCGCGGTGGGGGAGGGCGGGGCGGAGCCACCCTGCGGCGCCTCGGCGGTCATCAGCCGGACGATCTCCGCCTGGTCGGCCGGTGCCGGCAGGCCCCACTCCGGCCGGTACCCGTACACCTCGCGCAGCGGGGTGGACGAGGTGCGTCCGTCGAGCACCTCGACGGCGTCGGTGGAGATGAGGCCGGGGTGTTCCACGCCGCACGCCTCGGCCACCTTCATCAGGTCCCGGCGCAACGTCCGGACGTAGTTCGCCGCGCGGACCGACTTCGACGCCGGGTCCAGACCCCGGGCGAGCCACGCGTTCTGGGTGGCCACCCCGGTCGGGCAGGTGTCGGTGTGGCACTTCTGCGCCTGGATGCAGCCGATCGCCAGCATCGCCTCCCGGCCGACGTTGACCAGGTCGCAGCCGAGCGCGAGGGCCACCACCGCGTTGTCCGGCAGGCCGAGCTTGCCGGCGCCGACGAAGACCACCTGCTCGTGCAGGTCCCGCTCGGCGAAGATCCGGTAGACCCGGGCGAATCCCTGCTGGAAGGGGAGCGACACCGAGTCGGTGAAGATCAGCGGGGCGGCGCCGGTGCCGCCCTCGCCGCCGTCGATGGTGACGAAGTCGACGCCCCGGCCGGTGTCGCGCATCAGCGTGGTCAGCTCCGCCCAGAAGCCCAGGTCGCCGACCGCGGACTTGATGCCGACCGGCAGCCCGGTCTCGGCGGCCAGCAACTCCACCCAGTCGAGCAGGCTGTCGCAGTCGGAGAACTCGGCGTGCCGGGACGGGCTGACGCAGTCGCGCCCCTGCGGGACGCCCCGGGTGGCGGCGATCTCCGCCGACACCTTGGCGCCGGGCAGCAGTCCGCCGAGGCTGGGCTTCGCGCCCTGGCTGAGCTTGATCTCCAGCGCCCGCACCGGCGCGCCGGCGACCAGGTCCTTGAGCCGGTCCAGGCTGAACCGACCGTGCCCGTCGCGGCAGCCGAAGTACGCGGTGCCGATCTGGAAGACCAGCTCACCGCCCTTGCGGTGGTACGGCGACAGACCACCCTCACCGGTGTTCTGCAGGCAACCGGCCAGGGCCGCGCCGCGGTTCAACGCCTCGACCGCGTTGCCGGACAGCGACCCG
This sequence comes from Micromonospora sp. S4605, assembly GCF_003176715.1. Lineage (NCBI taxonomy): Bacteria > Bacillati > Actinomycetota > Actinomycetes > Micromonosporales > Micromonosporaceae > Micromonospora > Micromonospora sp. S4605. Next base: position 14,574 of record NZ_QGSW01000210.1, on the reverse strand, counting down.
AAGCTCATCCCGGAGATGTTCACCACCGACCCGGGCCGGAACGCGCCGGCCCGTCCCCGCGCGCCGCCGAGCACCTTGGCGCACGGCAGCCGTACGTCGTGGCCGGCGCCCGGCGTGGACGGCGGGACCGCCCGGCCGAAGGTCCGGTGCTTGATGATGGGGTAGCCGGGGGTGAACTCGATGTCGTTGTCGGTGCCGAAGCCGAAGTAGTTGTTCTGCCCCTTCGCCGACGCGTACACCCAGCGCCGCTGGTCCCGGGTGAACGGCCGCTCCTCGTTGTTGCCGGCCACGATGTACTGGCGCAGCTCCGGGCCGATCGCCTCGAGCAGGTAGCGGGCCCGCCCGAGCACCGGGAAGTTGCGCAGCAGCGCGTGGTCGTGTTGCAGGAGGTCCCGCGCGGCCAGGGCGGCGACGGCGGCGGCGACGGCGGGTACGGCTCGACTGGCCCACTTCATGCCCGCCACTCTTTCCGCGATGGTGACCGGCCAAACTGCCCGGTGCCGGCGGGTCGGCGGGTCAGTGGCCGGTCGGGTGGCGGCGGACGGCCAGCAGGGCGATGTCGTCGGTGGGACGCTCGACCCCGAACGCGTTCATGACGGTGGCGCACACCTCCTCCGCCGGCCCCGGCCCGACCGCGCCGAGCAGCTGCTCGATCCCGACGTCGATCACTTCGCCGCGCCGTTCCACCAGCCCGTCGGTGTAGCAGACCAGCACGGCGCCGGGCGGCAGCCGGACCGTGGTCTGCTGCCGGTGCGGCAGTCGCCGGCCGGTGCCCAGCGGCGGGTCGACGTGTGCCGGCAACAGGGTGGCCGGTTCGCCGGGAGCGGCGAGCACGGGGAGCAGGTGCCCGGCCACCGAGAGGTGGAGGGTCTCCCGGTCCGGCGAGATCATCGCGTAGAGCGCGGTGGTCAGGCTGCCCGCCTCGAAGTGGGCGACCTTGCGGTCGAGGAGGGTCAACGCGTCCGCCGGTTCGTCGCAGACCAGCGCGTACGCGCGCAGCGCGCTGCGTACCCGGCCCATCACCACGGCGGACTGCAACCCGTGGCCGGACACGTCGCCGATGACCAGACCGAGCCAGCCCGACGGCAGGGTGAACACGTCGTACCAGTCGCCGCCGATGCCGGCGATGTGACCCGGCACGTACCGGGCCGCCATCTCCAGCCCCGCCACCTCGGGCAGCCGGGTGGGCAGCAGGCTGCGTTGCAGGGCGAGGGCGGCGTTGTGGTCGAGGTTGTCCGAGCGGGCCAGGCTGGCCAGGCCGGCCCGGTCGGCGACCAGTTCGAGCAGGCGTACGTCGTCGGCGGTGAAGGTGCGGGGGCGCAGCGTCCCCACGTGCAGCACGCCGATGAGCTGACCGCGGGCGAACATCGGCACGCCGAGCAGGGCGCGCAGTCCGATCTCCAGCAGGACCGGGTTGACCACGTCGCCCGGTCTGACGTCCTCGATCAGCACGGGCCGCCGGGTGAGCGCGATCTGGCCGGCGAATCCACGGCCGAGCGCGACCCGGAAACCCTGCCGGACCTCCTCCTCCAACCCCTTCGCCGCGGTCGCCACCAGCTGCCGGGCGTGCGCGTCGAGCAGCAGGATCGCGGCGGTGTCGACGTCCAGCAGGTCCCGGACCCGCTCCAGCAGTTCGTCGAAGAGGTCGGCGACATCGAGGCGGGACAGGGTCGCGTCCGTCACCGCCTCGATGCGGCGCAGCCGCTCGTCGTCCTGGATGAGCCCTGTGTCGACCACGCAAGGATCCTAGTCGTGCTGTGCTGCGGTGAGGTGTCTGACCTGCGGCGGCCGGGTCGGGCCGGGTGGCCCTAGGGCAGGGCGAGCACCGCGACGTGCCCCAGGTGGTCGGAGGCCCAGCGGCCGTCCGGCGTACGCCGTTCGGTGCCGAAGACCTCGCTGGCCACCGGCACCAACGTGCCGCGGACCAGCACCATGTCGATCCGGTGCTCGACGTCGTCGGCCGGTTCGGTCAGGTCGTCGCCGAGACCGGCGGTGTAGCCCGGGTCGCCGGGGTGCAGGATCGGCCAGGTGTCCACCAGCCCGCCGGCGACCAGCGTGAAGTAGGCCAGGCGGTTGACCGGCTCCGGCAGCTCCGGCCCGGTGTTGAGGTCGCCGACGAGGACCACCCGGCCGGGTACGTCCAGCGGCCCGGCCAGCAGCTCCTCGGCCTGCCGCACCCGGACGCCGGGGTGGAACGCCTCCAGGTGGGTGTTGACCACCCGGAACGCCCGCCGGCCGTGCACCACGTCCACCGCGGTCCAGCCCCGCGTGCTGGTCACGGAGTCGCCGGTGGCGGGCAGCGGGGTGACCATGTTGGTGACGAAGTTCCCCGACGCGGTGCCGGTGACCTTCACCCGGCCGCCGTGGCGGACCAGGATCACGTCGCGCATGGTGAGCCGGGCGTCCACCAGGTGCGGTGCCCCGGCCGGAGCCTCGAGGTCCGCCTCGTCCTGCACCACGGCCACGTCGTAGCGGTGGCCGGCCACCGCCAGTTCCGCCATCAGCAGGGCCAGGTAGTCGTAGCGGACCGTGGTGGCCGGGGCCGGGTCGCCGAGCGGCCCGGTGCGCCACAGCGCCACCTCCTGCAGGCCCACCACGTCGGGCCTGTGCTCGCGGATCTCCGCCGCGACCAGCTTCGCCCGGGCGGGGAAGTCGACCAGGTCCACGTGACCGAGCAGGGCCGCGTTCGCCGCCAGGAACGCCGGCAGGTTGGGCGCGGTCATCGACGGGGTGAGGTCGCCACCGAGGTAGAGGTTCCGGGTCATCACTGTGATCTTGGCGCCCGGCTGGGCCTGCGCGGGCGGGGCGACCAGCCCCAGGCCGGCCGCCATCAGGGCGGCGGCGGTGAACAGTCGGGTCAGTCGGTGCGGGCGCGCCCTACCGTCCATCTCCCCGGTCCTCTCCTCGCAGGAGATCCGCGTCGCGGAAGCCTGCCGTACGCTAGCGCCGCCAGGGCCATTCCGGATACGCCCGATCGGCCGGTTTCCAGACCGGACGGTGCGCACGGCGGTTGGTGCCCGCTGCCGCCCCGCTGCCCGCGGCGTCGGCGCGGCGGGTGGTCAGCGCTGGGCCTGGCCGATGTTCACCAGCCACCCGATGCCGAACCGGTCGATGCACATGCCGAACTCGTCGCCCCACATCTGCTTCTCCAGCGGGACGGTCACCGTGGCGCCGACGGTGAGCTTGTCCCAGTAGCCGCGCAGCTCGTTGCCGTCGTCGCCACTGACGCTCACCGAGACGTTGTTGCCGGGGACGTGCTGCATGCCCGGGGCGGTGTCGGAGGCCATCAGGGTGTAGCCGGACGGCGTTTCCAGCATGCCGTGCATGACCTTGTCGGCCAGCGTCGGGTCGTCGGTGCCGAACTCCCCGAAGGTGCTCAACGTCAGGTCGCCGCCGAACACCTGCCGGTAGAACTCCATCGCCTCCCGGGCGTTGCCGTCGAAACTGAGGTACGGGTTGAGTCGCGACGTCATGGCGCCCTCCTTGGTCCTGACCAGGGGCCATCGTCGCAGAGCAGGGGTGCCTGAGCACGCGAATCGCCGGGCGGTCGCCTGGGCGGGCCGTGGCGGAGGTGGCCAGCTCACCACCCCCACCACGGCGCGGATCGTCAGCGGTGCCGGAAGGACTGCCGGACCACCCCGCCGACCAGGACGCACCAGGTGCTGGTGGTGACCTTGCCGTTGCGCGGCAGGCCGTGCAGGGCCTGGAGGTCCTGGACCGCCTTCTTCGTGGCGTAGTCGTACTCGCCGGTGACGGCGACCTCGGTCCACCCCTTGAAGTTCAGCATGAACTGCACAGCGCTGACCGGGATGCCGCTGGCGTCCTTGTCCAGCTCCGGCACCAGGGTCTCCCAGGTCGGGGTGGTGAGGGTGGCGTCCACGTCGACCGGGATGCCGTTGCGGGACTGCCAGTCCTGCACGGCCGCCACGGTCGCCGCGTCGAAGACGCTGTTCACCGGCACGGTGTAGCCGCGGTGGGCGAGCAGGTACTGCACCACGCGGACCGACGGCGAGCCGACGAACCGCCACAGGTCGGGCCAGCGACGCGCCGGTACGTCCGCGAGGTCGGTGCCGAGCTCGCGGAACACCCGCCGGCGCAGCATCGGGAACTGCCGGTAGAACGCGGCGCCCGGGCACTGCGTGGTGCGGAAGTCCCAGTGGCCGAAGATGTCGTGGGCGGAGAGGCCGTACTGCTGGCAGATCGTGGTGCAGAGCTTGACCAGCGAGTCCAGCAGGGCCTCCGGCGGCGTCTCGGTGACGTAGGTGCCCTCGTTCTCGATGCCGATGGCCCGGCCGTTCTCGCCGGGGCAGTGCGCCGAGATTATCTGCCGGTCGCCGGCCTGGAGGCGCTCCAGGCTGCCGCGCCGGCCCTCCAGCACGTAGCCGCCGCGGCTGATGGTGAAGTGCTGGCCGGTGTCGGACCAGCCGTTGCCGTCCATGTGCAGGTCCTGGCAGTCGCGGGCGAGCTTGATCGCCTGCGCCTCCGAGTAGTCGGTGACGTTCGGGAACGCCATGTGGTGCACGATGATCTTGTTGGTGGGGATGGCGCTGACCGACAGCGGGTCGGCGGGCGGGCGCGCTCCCCACTCGTCGCAGCTGTAGATCCAGTCCAGGTCCGCGCCCGGGTCCGCCTGCGCGGCCGCCGGGAAGGCGAGTTCGCTCCCGACGACCGCCACCGTGGCGGCGCCGAGGCCGGCCCGCAGCAGGGTACGGCGGTCCAGTTCGGAATGGTCGACGTGCATGGCAGCTCCTCTGCGGCCGACGACGGGGGATGGGTGGAGCGGTGAAAAGTAGCTCCAGTAGCCGGGCGTGCAGTGGAGGATATTGCCATAACTCCGGCCGGCGCTAGAGGCCGAGCCACTGCAAGCGCGGGTCGTCCCCGTCCGGGCTGGACCGTCCACCCGGGTCCCGGCCCCGGTCGACCGGCGCGGGGCGTCCCTCAGGGGGTGCGGGTGATCTGGTCGATGCGGCGCAGCCGGCCGTCCGGTGCGAGTTCGCCGAACATGTAGATCTCGGTGACGATCGACGCGCCGCGCAGCGCCGAGTCCATCGTGTACCGCACCGCCACCCGGTCGCCGCTGGTGAGCGTGTCGTGGATGTCGAGGTCGCACCGCGTCGCCTTGCGGCGTACGGGTCGGGCGTGCGCGATCAGCCGCTCCCGATCCAGCCGGATTCCGTCGTTGTGCCAGACCACGTCCGGCGTGTGGTAGCGGTCCAGCACGACGGCGGGATCCTCGTCGCCGAACGCCATCTCCGCCACGTAGGCGCGCAGGTAGCCGGCGATGTCGTCGCGCGGAACCGGGTGGGTCATGGCATCCTCCGATGTCTAGCCTTGACGAGCGTGTCAAGAATAAGTGTCGACGGTAACCTTGACAACCATGTCCGAGCTGACGTCACCGCACCGGCGCCGGCGGGTACGCGCCGAGGCCCGGCGCAACGCGGCCGCGATCCTCGACGCCGCCGTCCGGTTGCTCGGCGACCGGCCGAACGCCACCGTGGACGACGTGGCGGCGGCCGCGGGGCTCTCCCGGCAGACCGTCTACGCGCACTTCCCGTCCCGGGACGCGCTGCTCACGGCGGTGGTCGGGCGGATCACCGAGGAGGCGATGGCCGCCATCGACGCCGCCGCCATCGACGAGGGGCCGGCCCCGGACGCGCTGCTGCGGCTGCTCGATGCCGGCTGGCGGACGGCCCTGCGCTACCCGGTGCTGGACAGCGCACCGGCCGGCGACGGCGACGACGAGCTGCACCGACCGGTCGTCGACCGGCTGCTGCGCCTGATCGCCCGCGGTCAGGCCGCCGGCGAGTTCGATCCGGCGCTGCCGCCCGCCTGGCTGGTCGCCACCACCATCGCCCTGGGCCACGCCGCCGGCGCCGAGGTCGCCGCCGGGCGGCTGGCCGCCGACCAGGCCGCCGCCGCGCTGCGCACCAGCATCCTGCGGGTGTACGGCGCCGCCCGGCCCTGACCGCTCACTCCTCGATCGCCCCACCCACCCGGCGCAGGTGCTGGCGGAAGGTGTAGCCGGGCTCCGCCGCGCGCCGGGCCAGGTAGTCGTCGAACGCGGTCTGCTGGCGCAACGTCTCACCGGCGCGGATCCGGGCCGCCTGGGTCCGCTCGGTACGCCGGATCCGCGCGGCCGCCGCCAGCACGTCCTCGGCCCGGGCGGCGGGCACGAAGAGCACGCCGTCGTCGTCGGCGCAGACCAGGTCGTCGGCGGTGACCAGGTGCGCGCCGACCCGCGCGCTGACCAGCGTCTGCACCTCCCGATCGTCCAGCCGGGTCGGCCCGAGCGGGCAACTGCCGTAGCTGAACACCGGCAGGCCGATCTCCACCAGCTCGGCGGTGTCGCGGTGCAGTCCCCACACCACCAGCCCGGCCACCCCGGCCGCGGCGGCCTCCAGCACCGCCAGGTCGCCCACGCACGCCTCGTCCGTCCGCCCGCCGTTGTCGATCACCAGCACGTCCCCGGGCGCCGCCGCGCCGTACGCCTCCAGGAACACGTCCACGCTGCCGTGGTGCCGCACCGGCAGCACCCGGCCGGTCACCCGCTGGCCGGGCACGACCGGCCGGACGCCCGCGGGTGCCACCCGCAGCGGCACGTCCAGTCGTACGCAGGCGTCGGCCAGCAGCGGCGTGGGCAGGTCGGCGAGGTGCTCCACCATGGCGTCCTCCGAGGCGGCTGTGGATCGTGGGTCGCCATCGTAGGGAGGCCGACCGGCGCGGCAGCCAGGTCCAATCCGGATCGGCTGGCCCGCGTACGCCGGAAAATCGGTCTCCGTCGGGGACCGAGATCATCTATCCTTGCCCGGGTCGACGCGGGAGGTGGGCATTGAAGCTCGGTGAGGCGCTGGCGGATCGGGCCGACGCGGTCCGGCGGGTGGAACAGCTCCGCGCCCGGATCGTCGGCAGCGCCCGGTACCAGGAGGGCGAGGCGCCGCCGGAGGACGCCAACGCCCTGCTCGGCGAGCTGGCCGAGACGCTCGACCAGCTGGAGTCGCTGATCCGCCGGATCAACCGGACCAACGCCTCGGTGCCGGCCGGCGACCACGGCACGCTCACCGACGTGCTCGCCCGCCGGGACGTACTGCGGCTGCGGCACTCGGTGCTCACCGCGGCCGCCGACGCGGCCGCCGGTGGGCGGCACGCGGTCCGGCAGCTGCGCTCGGAGCTGAAGATGCTCACCGCGCTCCCGGTGGCCGAGCTGCGCGGCCAGGCCGACGCGCTGGCCCGCGAGCTACGCGAGCTGGACGTGCTGATCCAGCGCACCAACTGGGAGGCGGACCTGCTGGACTAGCCAGGTGTGGAGCAGGTAGCCGTCGTGGGGGCGTGCACAGCACAAAGCCGGCTGCGAACCGGCCTCCTTTCTCTGGCGCGCGACGGGCAGCGCGGAGGTTCGACTCCTCGACTCACAGAGCCGCCCAGCACAGAGGACAGGTGACAGCGCACCGCGCACAGCACACCACCACGTGCAGATCCACGACGGCGAGGGCGGGCTCGGGGAACTCCACACCCAGCCGGAGAATGACGCTGACCGGCTCGGGCGGCGATCGTTCATCATCGCGGCCGGCTCGGTGACCGGCAGCGGCCCCACAACGGGGAACGGATCACCGCTTGCGAACGCCGTCAGGCAAGGGTCGGATCGCCTGCCCGGGCGGCCCGCTCGATCTCCGCGCGCCGGGCTGCCCAGAAGGCCGCGTCGCGCTGCCCGTCGGCGTACCGGGCTGCGAACCCCGTCGACCCGTCGAGTTGTTCGCGCAGGATGTCGGCATGCCCGGCGTGGCGGTTCGTCTCGGTGAGCACGTGCACCAGGATGTTGAACAGCATGACCTGTGGACGCGGCCACCAGGGCACGTAGCCGGGCGAGTCGATGGCCAGGGCGAGGATCGTCGCGTCCGAGTGCTCCCACACGCGGTGGTAGCGGTCGACGATCTCCTCGCGCGTTTCGTGCTCGCTGGCCCACATCTCGGTCTCGCCCGCCTCGGCGTCGTCCCAGCGGGCCAGTGGCTCGGGGAACGGCCGCTCGAAGACCTCGCCGAAGTACCTGGCCTCGCAGACCGACAGGTGCTTGACCAGACCGAGCAGATTGGTGCCGGTCGCGGTCAGGGGGCGGCGGATGTCGTACTCGCCGAGCCCGTCGAGCTTCCAGACGACCACCTCACGAACATGCCGTAGATCGTCGTGCAGGTACGTCTTCGCGAAGTCATCGATCATGAGGAAGGACCCTGCCACGTGCTCCCGACACCCTCAACCCGCGCCCACCACAACCGCCAGGCGTGGCCGACGTCGTCGCTCAGCTTTCACTGTCGACCCGGCCGGCTGCATCCACCAGTTCACGCAGGTGCCCGAGTGCTGCTGGCTTCTGGTCCGTGTCGGGTAGTTCCCGCTCAGCCGCAGCTAGCAACTCCTGCCGCAACCGGCTGAGGATCTCGGCCCGGTACCGCGCCGGTACGTCGTCGAGCCAGAACGATCCGAGGTTGTTGTCGACGATCTCCCGCAAGTGGTCGACCACGTCCCGGTGCGGCACGCGCCGCATCAGGAACTCCAAGGTCCAGTCGAACAGCCCTCCCGTCGATGTCCAATCGACGCCCGGCTTGAGCACGATGAGAGCGGCCATCACTTCCCCACAACGAATACGCGCGGACCGAGTTGCCGATCCGCGATGAATTGCTCGATTTTCGCGATCTGCCCCGCAGAGAAACGAGACACGTCAACCGGCACCAGCTCAGCTTTGTCGAGGTGTCGCTCGATCTGGTACTGGAGTTGCGGCCACTGCCGGTCGAAGAACTGTGCCGGGAAGTTGCCGACAGCATCATAGGTGCGGCCCGTCTCGTCCACCCAGTCCGCCGACGAGCCGGCTGGAGCTCGGCGCAACCGGACACCCAGCTCCTGCTCGATGCGGACCGCTGTCTCCGCCTCGCCTGGCCGGAAACGGCCGGTCGCCGGGTCCATGCCGAGTTCACGAACCCGTGACTCCTCCACGGGAGACGGCGGATCGGGCTTGCTCGCTGGCGGTCCCGTCGCAGACCCACCCGGCTGCCCGCCCGTTCGCAGCCTGGCCAGGTGGCGCTTGAGGAGGTCGATCAGTTCGGTGAGGCGGCGCGCCTCGGGGATCAGCCGCCGGAGGCTGGCCAGCAGCCCGCGCAGCCACCGGGCGATCTTCGCCGCGAACGCGGCAACCGTCGTGACGACCTGTTCCACCACCAGGGGAGTGGCCAGGCCGAAGCTGAGCGCCTCCTCGGCCGCGTACACGATGAGACGGGAGACGCAGAGCGCGATGGCGTCGCGGACCATGAGCCGGACGGCGGCGATCAGGCAGCCGGCGCCCTCGGTGAGCGCGGCCATCGTGTCGGCGGCCCGGCCCAGGCCGACGAGCGCGCCCTGCTGCTCGGCCGCCCACGACCGGTACGCGGTGGCGGCCGCACCGCTCCACTCGACGAGGTCCAGCCGAGCCGCCCGGGCGAGCGCCTCCGCCTCGGTACGCAGAGCGCCGGCGACGTTGCGCCAGGTCTGCGCGTGGGCGGCGATCTGCGCCGGATCGCCGGCCAGCCAGTCCAGTGCCTCGGTCAACGGCCGGACGTGCTCGATGATCCAGGCGATGCCGTACTGGAGCAGGGAGCCGACCGGATCGGAGACGAGGGCCAGCGCGTCGAGACCGGCGCCGACCACGCCGAGACTGCCGTCGATCCAGCTGCCGTCGCGGATGCCCCGGCCGATCAGCTCGATGTCCTCGGCGATCCACACCCCGGTCCAGGGGCTGGTGGTGTCGGCGGGGGCGGCGACGAGCGGGTTGCCGCTCACCGCCGCCCGCGCAGCCCGTCCAGGGCGGCCTGCGCGCCGGCGTCGGCGCCCCGGTAGCGGCCGGCGGCGGTGCGGAGCCGTCCGGCGGTGTCCCGCACCGAGCCGGCGGCGCCGTCGAGGCCGTCGACCAGCACCCGTTGCACCTGGTCGACCAGGACCGGCACCAGCGCGCAGAGCTGACCGTACGCGTCGCCGCCGAACCGCACGGACCGCCCGGCCGCGGTGGCGAGGTGCAGCGCGTCGGCGACGGCGTCGAGGTGACCGGCGTGCGCGTCGAGATCCTCCGGGCGGACCCGGACGCCGTCAGCGGGCGGCACCGGCGCCGCCCTCGTCGGGGCGGCGCAGCCGGCGGGCGTACGACTCGACGACCGCCCGCGCGGCCGGGTCGTCCGCGCCGAGCGCCGCCTCGGTCGCGGCCACCGCCCGGCGGACCAGTTCCGCCTGCGCGGCCCGCGTGGTGGCCAGCACCTGGTCGGCGGTACGGGCCGCGGGCTGCTTGCGTACCCGCTCGTCCAGCCGCAGGTCGACCAGGGCCCCGGCGGCGTCGACGGTCGCCTCGACCGCTCCGTCAGGGCTGCGGGCCGTCGCGGTGAGCGCCGCCAGTTCGCGGGTCAGCGCGGTGGTCCGCGTCGCCCGCTCGGCGATCGTGGCCTCCCAGTCGTCGACCCGTCGTCGTGCGGCGCCCAGCGCCGCCTCATCCGTCCACACCTCGGAGCCTCCCCGTCCCGCCGGTGCGAGCCCCGGTCACGTTACCAACCGAAGTCGATCCGTGCCGCCCCGTGACGGTTGGCAGGCGTGGCCGGCGATCCAGCGGGTATCCGGCGTCCCGGGCGGCGGCCGTGGCCGCCCGGATCGGGGGTGCCGTGGAAGCCACGGTGGTCGGCGTGGTGATCGTCCTCGCGCTGCTGGCGCTGCTCGGGGCGCTCAGCGTCCGGCTGGTGCAGCAGTACCAGCGCGGCATCGTCTTCCGGTTCGGCCGGGTGCTCGACCGCGTCCGACAGCCGGGCCTGCAGTTCATCGTCCCGGTCGCCGACCGGATGGTGCGGGTGAGCATGCAGACCGTGGTGATGGGCGTGCCGCCGCAGGGCGCCATCACCCGGGACAACGTGACGCTGACCGTCGACGCGGTCGTCTACTACCGCGTGGTCGATCCGGTGAAAGCGCTGGTCAACGTGCACGACTATCCCTCGGCGGTGCTTCAGGTGGCGCAGACCGCGCTCCGCTCGGTGATCGGCAAGGCCGACCTGGACACCGTGCTCGGCGACCGGGAACGGGTCAACGCCGAGCTGAAGGCGGTCATCGACGCGCCGACCGAGAAGCCGTGGGGCCTGCTGATCGAGCGGGTCGAGGTCAAGGACGTGGCGCTGCCCGAGGGGATGAAGCGGTCGATGTCCCGCCAGGCCGAGGCGGAGCGGGAACGCCGGGCCCGGGTGATCGCCGCCGACGGCGAGTACCAGGCGTCCCGCCGGCTCGCCGACGCCTCCCGGGCGATGGCGGCCACGCCCGGGGCGTACCAGCTGCGCCTGCTGCAGACCGTGGTGGACGTGGCGGCGGAGAAGAACAGCACCCTGGTGATGCCGTTCCCGGTCGAGCTGCTGCGCTTCTTCGACCAGTTCAGCCGTACCACGCCGGAGCAGAGTGCGGCGGGCGGGCCGGATCTCGGGCCGGTCACCGGGACGGTCGCGGCGGCCGCCGAGCCCGACGGCGGCTCCCCGGGCGGCTGACCCGAGCGGCTACCCGCCGAGTGCCGGGACCGCCGACTCCGCCGCCGGCTCGCCCGGCTGTTCCGGTACGGCGGCCGGCGCCGGGCGGGGCAGCGTGAACCGGAACCGCGCCCCGCCGGTGTACGTCTCGTCCAGGCTCAGGGTGCCGCCGTGGTACTCCACGATCTTCTTGCACATCGCCAGGCCGATGCCGGTGCCCGGGTACGAGCCGCGGGGGTGCAGCCGCTGGAAGATCACGAAGATCTTCTCGGCGTACCGGGGGTCGATGCCGATGCCGTTGTCCTCGACCGTGAACGACCAACCGTCGGCCGTGTCGGCCACCGTCACCCGCACCTGGGGGTCCCGCTCCGGGCTGCGGAACTTGACAGCGTTGCCGAGCAGGTTCTGCCACAGCATGGTCAGCAGCGTCGGGTCGCCCTGCACGGTCGGCAGCGGATCGCGGGTGATCTCCGCGCCGGCCTCCTCGACCGCGCCGGAGAGGTTCGCCGCCGCCTGTTCGAACGCCTCGGCCAGGTCAACCTCGCGCAGGTCGCCGTAGACCCGGCCGATCCGGGAGAACGCCAGCAGGTCGTTGATCAGCTCCTGCATCCGGGTCGCCCCGTCGACCGCGAAGCCGATGTACTGCCGGGCCCGGTCGTCGAGCTGGTCGCCGTAGCGGCGTTGCAGCATCTGGCAGAACGAGGCCACCTTGCGCAGCGGCTCCTGCAGGTCGTGCGAGGCGACGTAGGCGAACTGCTCCAGATCCTCGTTGGACCGGCGCAGCTCGGCGGCCTGCTGTTCGAGGGCGTCCCGGTCGTGCTGGCCGCGCTCCAGCGCGTCCACCATCCGCTGCCGCATCGTCTCCACGTCGTCGGCGAGCCGGGCGATGTCGGCCGGCCCCTGCGGGCGCAGCCGGTGGCGGAAGTTTCCGCCGGCCACCTGCCGCACCGACTCGCCGAGCCGCTCCAGCGGGCGGAGCACCGTCAGCCGCACCAGCACGGAGCTGACCACGCTGGTCAGCAGCAGCGCGGCGAGGATCGCCACGAAGGTGAGGTCCCGCAGCCGGCGGGCCCGGTCGAGGTCCGCCCGGCTGGCATCCCGGATCTGGTCCAGCCGCGCCACCAGCCCGCTGAACTCCGCCCGGAGCGCCTCGAAGGTGTCCAGGCCGCGGGTCGCCACCGCCGCCAGCTCCGCCGGGTCGGTGCCGGCCTGCCGGCCCCGGATCAGCGGCTCGGCCACGTCGTTGTGCCACCGGCCGGCGAGCGCCTCGGCGTGTTCCAGGTCGCGCAGCGCCGCCGGCTCGTCGGCCAGCAGGTCACGCAGCCGGGCCATCGTGACCGGTTCGGCCTCGAGGTTCTGCCGGTACGTGGCGAGGTACCGGTCCTCGCCGCTGAGGGCGTACGCGAACACGGCCGCACGCTGGCTCACCAGCTCGTTGTCGAGCTCCCCGACGGCCGTCCGGGCCGGGGCGATCCGGTCGGCCAACCGGTCGGAGACGGCAGCGGTGTGCGTGAGGGCGGCGGCGCCCAGGCCACCACCGACCACGACGAGGGCGGCCATGGTCAGCAACATGACACTGAGCCACCACCGGGTCGTCCTCCGCCGGCTGTCCGTCGCCGGAACCGTTCCGCTGTCGCTCACGGCCTGCACATTAACCGAGCCGGCTCGGCCCGGCGCGGTGGGCGGACGGCCAACGCGCCGGCTTGCCGGGAGCTGCTACCTGTATCGACGTGTGTCCGCGATCGACCATGCCAGCACCCGGCCGTGACGCCGTCGCCCGGCCGCCCCGCGGTGACCGTCGGGCGGGCGGGTCCGGCCCGGCCCGGCCGGCCGCGCGCCGGCCGACGTCCGGGGCGGCGGAAGCACCCGTTGCGCCGATGGCCCGACCCGGAGCGGCGGCCACAATGACCAGCGTGGCGCCCGTGACGACCCGCCGAGCGGGGAGGTGATCGCGTGACCGGCTGGCAGGTGTCCGGCTACACGCCGGTGCGACAGCTCGGCGCGGGCGCGTCGGGCCGGGTGGACCTGGCCGTGCACGACGCGACCGGCACCCCGGTGGCGATCAAGTACCTCACCGGTGGTGTCGGCGGCGACCCGTCGTTCCGGACCGCCTTCCGCGACGAGGCCCGGCTGCTCGGCGAGATCGACGACCCGCACGTCTCGCGCCTCTACGAGTACGTCGAGTCGCCCGACGGCGCGGCGATCGTGATGGAGCTGGTCAACGGTGTGTCGCTGCGGCAGATGCTGCGCGCGCACGGCCCGACCGGGCCGGAGTCGGCGCTCTGCGTCCTCAAGGGATCGCTGGCCGGGCTCGGGGCGGCGCACGCCCGCGGCGTGGTACACCGCGACTACAAGCCGGAGAACGTGCTGGTGACCGCCGAGGGCGCCAGCAAGCTGGCCGACTTCGGCATCGCGATGCCGGTCGGCGCCGGTTCGGGCGGCTCGGTCACCGGCACGCCCCGCTACATGGCCCCCGAGCAGTGGACCGGCGCCCCGGCCAGCCCGGCCTGCGACATCTACGCGGCGACCGCGACCTTCTACGAGTGCCTCACCGGGCGTCCACCGTACGACGGGCGGGACCTGCTCACCCTGCGCCAGCAGCACGCCACCGCGCCGATCCCCACCGACCCGGCCCCCGCGCCGGTGCACGACCTGCTGCGGCACGGCATGGCCAAGCAGCCGGCCGACCGGCCGCAGCCCGCCCAGGCGTTCCTCACCCTGCTCGAGGAGGTCGCGGGCCGGGCGTACGGCGCGGACTGGGAGGAACGCGGGCTGCGGGAGCTGGCCCGCCGGGCGGCGCTGCTGGCCGCCCTCTTCTCCTTCCCGGACGGCACCGGCGGCGCCACCAGCCTGGCCAGCACCGCCCTCGGCGCGAGCACCGGACGGTGGACGTGGCTGCGCCCCGGCCGGGCCCGTAGGTCGCTGGTCGGCGCCGGGGTGGTGGCCACCCTGCTGGTCGGCGGTGCCGGGCTCAGCTACGCCGCCCGGGACGAGCCGCTGCCCGCGGCCGGGGCGGGCACCTCGGGCTCGAGCACCGTGACCGGCGGCGCGGCGGCGACGCCCGGCGCCGGGT
>NZ_QGSW01000086.1:0-20572 GCF_003176715.1 Micromonospora sp. S4605 | reverse complement strand
TGTCGTCACCGGTCGCCGTGGTGTCCGGCCGGTCGTCGCCACCGCCCAGCGCGACGGCCCCGACGCCGAGGCTGACCACCAGCGTGGCCGCCGCGGCGGCGCCGCCGATCAGCACCGGCCGGGGGAAGCGGCGGCCGGTGCGGTGCCGGCCGTCGGCCGGTTCCTCGTCGACCCCGGCCGCCCGGTGCGCGGCGCGGTCGGCTTCACCGGCGTACGCCGGGTAGCCGCCGGTCGGGTCCAGCTCCCCGGTGGCCGGGTCACCGGTCCACCGCTCAGCGGGCTGATCCCGGTGCCAGCCGGTGTCCGGCACCGCCGACCACCGCTCGGTGGGCTGGTCCTGGTGCCACGCGTCGGCCGGCCGGTCGCCCTGCCACGCCTCGCCGGGCTGCCACTGTTCGGTGGGCTGGTCGCGGTACCACGCCGGGTCCGGCTCCGTGCGCCAGGCGTCGCCCGGCTGCTCGCGCCAGCCGCCCGCGGCGGGCGGGGCGGCGTCCCAGGCGGCGCTCGGCTGCCACTGCTCGGTGGGCTGGTCGCGGTACGGCTCGCCCATCGCGGCGGCCGGCCGCCCGTCGTGCCACCCGCCGGCCAGCCGGTCGCCGGACCAGGCGCCGGTCGGCGGGTGCGGGTGCCGGTCGTCGGCCGGCTGCTCCGGCTCGTCGCCGAACAGGTAGGACGACCGGGGTGCCGGACGGTCGGTCAGCCAGGCCGGCTCGTCGGCCGGCGGCTCGGGACGCCGGTGAGCGCCATCCGGATCGTTCGGGTCGGTCCATCCGTACACGCCGTAGCCTCCACGGGTCGGTTGCGGGCCGGGGTGACGGTACGGGGCGGCCTCGACCTGCGGCAACGTGGCTAAGAAAGAGTTAAGGGGAAGTCGGGCGTCCGGGTAGGGAGTTCCGGGTGACCGAGGCGTACAGTAAAGGTGTCCGGACAGAGCGTGTCTGCGCCTTGTGGCGGCCCCCCGGCAAGTGGACAGGTCGACGTGGAGATGATCTACGGCCTGCGGGAACTTGACGAAGGAGGGGGTATCGGCTCAATATATAGGTGTCGCCAGTCGCGCCCGGTCATGCCCAAGAACAGTTGGAATGACAGCCGCGAACACAGGGGCGCGCGTTGGCCGGCCTTTCCGGCAGCGCATATCAAGGAGTCAACATGGCGAAGGCCCTCTACGGCCACGTAGGTGCGGCGCCCGACCGGCGCCTGCTCGACGAGGTCACCCGACTGCGTGCCAGGGTTCAGGCACTGGAGTTCGAGCTCACCCGGGTGCGTGCCGAGAACGATCGGCTCGCGGCGGCCGCCTCGGAGGCGGACGATCTGCTCCGGCTGGCCGAGCCGGCGCTCACCTGAGTTCGATCCGGGAAAACTGAATCGCACCACGCGAAAAAGCGCGCCGACACATTTGTGCCGGCGCGCAGCTCTGTCCGCCCCCTTTCCGCGGACCATAAAGCGATCTTGTAACTGACCGGGTTCGCGGAACTGCGATCCTCCGGGCCGGGAAAACAGCTCCCACGGGTCCGGACGTGAACCGGTCTCCCCGATTACCGGACGCCGCCGGAAACGGTGGGGGCGGGTCACGTGCGGCGGCGTACCCGGCTCCGGGTTAGTCTGCGGGTTCACCAGGTCCGCGCAGCCGGCGACGGTACGGCGGCCACCGGACGAGGATCGAGAAGGTGTATCTCAAGAGCCTGACGGTGAAGGGCTTCAAGTCCTTCGCCTCCGCGACGACGCTCAAGCTGGAGCCCGGGATCACCTGCGTGGTCGGCCCGAACGGCTCCGGCAAGTCCAACGTCGTCGACGCCATCGCCTGGGTGCTGGGCGAGCAGGGCGCCAAGGCGTTGCGCGGCGGCAAGATGGAGGACGTCATCTTCGCCGGCACCGCCGGCCGGGCGCCGCTGGGGCGCGCCGAGGTGACGCTGACCATCGACAACACCGACGGCGCGCTGCCGATCGAGTACACCGAGGTGTCGATCACCCGCCGGATGTTCCGCTCCGGCGAGAGCGAGTACGAGATCAACGGCAACTCCTGCCGGCTGCTCGACATCCAGGAGCTGCTCTCCGACTCGGGCATCGGCCGGGAGATGCACATCATCGTCGGGCAGGGCCGCCTCGACGGCATGCTGCACGCCAAGCCGGAGGACCGTCGGGCGTTCATCGAGGAGGCGGCCGGCGTCCTGAAGCACCGCAAGCGCAAGGAAAAGGCGCTGCGCAAGCTCGACGCGATGCAGACCAACCTCAACCGGCTCACCGACCTGACCGCCGAGCTGCGCCGCCAGCTCAAGCCGCTGGGCCGGCAGGCCGAGGTGGCCCGCCGGGCCGCCGCGATCCAGGCCAACCTGCGCGACGCCCGGCTCCGGCTGCTCGCCGACGACCTGGCCACCCTGCGGGCCACCCTGGACAAGGAGATCGCCGACGAGACCGCGCTGCGCGAGCGGCGGGAGCAGGTCGAGGCCGAGCACGGCGAGGTGCAGCGGCGCCTCGGCGAACTGGAGGCGGCACTGGCCGAGGACGCCCCGCTGCTCGCCGCCGCGCAGGACACCTGGTACAAGCTCTCCGCGCTGCAGGAGCGGTTCCGCTCCATCGAGCAGCTGGCCCGGGAGCGGCTGCGCCACCTCAGCGCCACCCCGGACGACGAGCGGCCGGGCCGTGACCCGGACCAGTTGGAGGCCGAGGCGGAGCGGGTGCGCGAGCAGGAGGAGGAGCTGCGCGCGGCGCTCACCGACGACCAGATCCGGCTCGCCGAGGCGGTCGAGCACCGGCAGGAGCTGGAGCGCCAGCTGGCCGCCGCCGAGCGGGAACTGGTCGCCGCGGCGAAGGCCATCGCCGACCGGCGGGAGGGCCTGGCCCGGCTGATCGGGCAGGTCAACTCGGCCCGGGCCCGGACCACCAGCGCCGGTGAGGAGATCGAGCGGCTCGCCGCCGCGCACGCCGACGCGCAGGCCCGGTCCGAGCGGGCCCAGGCCGACCTGGACGCGGTCGCCGCCGAGTCCACCGAGGCCGACCGGGACAACGCCGACCTGGACGCCCGGCACGACGAGGCGGTCGCCGCCCTGGAGCGGGTGCAGGCAACCGTCCGGTCGCTGACCGACGCGGAGCGGGCGGCGGAGAAGGACGCGGCCACCTGGAAGGCCCGCGAGGAGGCCCTCGCCCTGGGCCTGCGCCGCAAGGACGGAGCCGGCGCGCTGCTGGCCCGCGCCGACCAGGTCCCCGGCCTGCTGGGCAGCCTGTCCGGGCTGCTCACCGTCGCGCCCGGGCACGAGGCCGCCCTCGCCGCCGCGCTCGGCGGGCTCGCCGACGCGGTGGCGGTGACCGGGGTGGACGAGGCCGTCGAGGCGATGCGGCTGCTCAAGATCTCCGACGCCGGCCGGGCCGGGCTGCTGGTGGGCAGCCCCGCCGGGCCGGGCATGGACGGGTCCGCCGACGCGCTGCGGCCGAAGCTGCCCGACGGCGCGCGTTGGGCGCCCGACCTGGTGGAGTGCGCGGCCGAGATCCGCCCGGCGGTGCACCGGGCGCTGCGCGACGTGGTGCTGGTGGACGACCTGGCCGCCGCCGCCGAGGTGGCCGCGGCCAACCCGGAGCTGCGCGCGGTCACCCCGGACGGCGACGTGGTCGGGGCGTACGCGGCGGCCGGCGGTTCGGCCAAGGCACCCAGCTTCATCGAGGTGCAGGCGGCGGTCGAGGAGGCCCGGTCGAACCGGGTCGCCGCCGAACGGAGCAGCGCCGAGCTGCGCGAGCAGTTGGTCGACGCGCGGGCCGAGGTGGCCGCCGCGAAGGAGGTCGTGCAGCACGCCGCGGCGGCGAAGCGGGAGGCGGAGGGGCAGCGCAACGCGGCCGCCCGCCGGCTGGCCGAGCTGGGCGCGGCCGCCCGGTCGGCGAAGGCGGAGACGGAGCGCCTGGGCGAGTCCCGGGCCCGCGCCGAGGCCGCCCGGGAAGAGGACCTGCTGCGGCTCGCCGAGCTGGAGGAGCGGCTGCGGCTGGCCGAGGAGACCCCGGTGGACGCCGAGCCGTCCACCGAGGAGCGGGACCAGCTCGCCGCGATGGTGCCGCAGGCCCGGCAGAACGAGATGGAGGTCCGGCTCGCGGTGCGTACCGCCGAGGAGCGGGTGGCCTCGATCGCCGGGCGGGCGGACTCGCTGCGGCGCCAGGCCACCGCCGAGCGGGCCGCGCGGGAACGCGCGGCGGCGCGGCGGGCGGCGCGGACCCGCGGCGCGGGGATCGCCCGGGCGGTCGCCGGCGGCGCCCGGGAGGCACTCACCCGGCTGACCGCCTCGATCGCCGCGGCCGAGGAGCACCGCGACGCGGTGGCGCGGGAGCGCACCGCCCGCGAGGCCGAGCTGTCCGAGGTACGCGGCGCCGCCAAGCGGCTCGGCGCCGAGCTGGAGCGGCTGACCAGCCAGGTGCACCGGGACGAGGTGGCCCGCGCCGAGCAGCGGCTGCGGATCGAGCAGTTGGAGGCGAAGGCCGCCGAGGACTTCGGGCTGGACGTGGAGACGCTGGTCGCCGAGTACGGCCCGAACCAGCCGGTGCCGCCCACCCAGGCGGACCTCGCCCTGGCCGAGCAGGAGGGCCGGCCGCCGCCCGAGCCGGTCCGTTACGAGCGGCCGGTGCAGGAGAAGCGGGCCGCCAAGGCGGAACGCGAACTGGCCCTGCTCGGCAAGGTCAACCCGCTCGCCCTGGAGGAGTTCGCCGCGCTGGAGGAGCGCTACAAGTTCCTCTCCGAGCAGCTGGAGGACCTCAAGGCCACCCGGCGGGACCTGCTCACCGTGGTCAAGGACGTGGACGACCGGATCCTGGAGGTCTTCGCCAGCGCGTTCGCCGACACCGCCCGGGAGTTCGAGCAGGTCTTCACGGTGCTCTTCCCCGGTGGCGAGGGGCGGCTCGTGCTCACCGACCCGGACGACCTGCTGACCACCGGCGTCGAGGTGGAGGCACGGCCGCCGGGCAAGAAGATCAAGCGGCTGTCGCTGCTCTCCGGCGGCGAGCGGTCGCTGACCGCGGTGGCCATGCTGGTGGCGATCTTCCGCGCCCGGCCCAGCCCGTTCTACATCATGGACGAGGTGGAGGCGGCCCTCGACGACGTGAACCTGGGACGGCTGATCACGCTGCTGGCACAGTTGCGGGAGAAGAGCCAGCTGATCGTCATCACGCACCAGAAGCGGACGATGGAGGTCGCCGACGCCCTGTACGGGGTGACCATGCGCAGCGGCGTCACCCAGGTGATCAGTCAGCGGCTCAACCGGGCCGACGGGGACGACGAGCGGCACGGCCGCGGCGAGGAGAACTGAGTGGCTCGGGAACGCGCGACGGCGCTGCTGGTGGACTTCGACGGCGTGCTGCGGCGCTGGGACCCGGCGGTGGCCGCCGGCGTGGAGCGGGAGTACGGCCTCTCCGAGGGCGTGCTGAGCGAGATCGCCATGCAGTGGGGCCGGCTCCAGCCGGTGCTCACCGGCCAGGTCAGCCACGCCGACTGGATGACCAGCGTGGCCGACGCGTTGGCCGGGCCCGCCGGCGGGCCGGAGCGGGCCCGAGCCGCGGTCGAGCGGTGGCAGCGCTACCGGGGCGAGGTGGACGGCGAGGTGCTCGACTTCGTCCGCGAGGTGCGCGCCGCCGGCCTCCCGGTCGGCCTGGCCACCAACGCCACCGACCTGCTCGACGCCGACCTCGCCGCGCTCGGTCTGGCGGGCGAGTTCGACACCGTGGTCAACTCCTACCGGCTCGGGGTGAACAAGCCGGCCAAGGAGTACTTCCAGGCCGCCTGCCGGGCGGTGGCCACCCCGCCGGACCGGGTGCTCTTCGTCGACGACGAGGACTGGTCGGTGCGCGGCGCCCGGGCGGCCGGGTTGTCGGCGCACCGCTGGAGCGGCCCGGGCGACCTGCGCTACCTGCGGGCGGCCCTGGCGTACTGAGCCGGTACGCGGCCCGGCGGCGTCCCGTGTCGCCGCCGGACCGGGCGGGCCGGTCAGCAGAGTCCCGGCACCACGGTCACCGTGAACGGCGGCGCCGGCGCGGCGGCGTTGAGCTGGCTGTTGACCCAGAGCAGCCGGTCGGCGTCCCGGGCGATGGTGGTCGGCGACTGGGCCAGGCCGGCCGTACCCGACTGCCGGACCACCCGGGCGGTCCGCCGGTCGGCGTCCAGCAGCGCCAGGTTGACCGCGAAGCTCCAGCCGCCCGCGCCGTCGGGAAAGTTCACCACCGCGTAGAGGCGCTCACCGTCGAGCAGCAGCCCGTCGGCGCCGAGCTGCCCGCCGGCCACGTTGACCACGGTGGCCGATCGGGCGACCAGGTCCACCCGCCAGAGCCGCTCGCTGCCCGGCTCGCCGCTGCCCTGGTCGGCAACGAGCGCGATCCGGCCGCCGTCGGCGACGACGATTCCGTTGAGGAAGCCCGGGGCCGCCGGAAAGGCCGCAGCCGGGAGCCAGGGGACCAGGTCGCCGACCCGCCCGTCGGCCAGCTCCGCGCGCCAGAGTCCGCCGCCCGCCGAGTCGGTGACGTAGACGGCGTCGTCGGTGATCGCCAGGTCGTTCAGGGCCGCCCCGGCGGCCGCCCGGCGGGCCAGCAGCGTGCCGTCCGGGGCGTGGACGAAGAGGGCGCCCGTGTCCCATCCGGCGACGAAGATCCGACCCTGGCGGTCCAGGCGTACTCCGGCGGCGCGGGTCCGGCCGTCCGTGCCGGCGGTCAGGAAGGGACGCAGCTCCCGGTCCCGGACGTGACCGCGGTAGACCGCGCCGTCGGAGACACTGGTGACGTACATGGTGCCGGTGGGGGTCACCGCGATGCCCTCGGGTCGCACTCCCGGATCCCGGGACACCACGTACGTGTCGGGGCGCCGGTCCCCGGATGCGGGCAGCGGGACGGTGACGGTGAGGGCGGTGACGGCCGCGGCGGCCGCGGCGACGAAGGTCTTCATGACCGCAGCGTCGGGGTCGGGTGCGCCCCGGCTCCACCCCTTTCGGGTACGGCCGAAGGTGGCTAGCGTCGGCGCCATGCTGACCCTGCACCTGAACGCGTCGGACCTGAGCCGCACGGTGGTGCGGTCGGCGCCGTCGGTGCTGCTGGAGCTGGCCGCGGCGGGGCAGCGGGTCTTCCGGCCCGACGCCCCGGCGCACCTCGCCGCGTGGCGGGCCGGTACCCGCGCGGCGCTGCGGCCCGGGATGCGACCGCTGCTGGACCTGTGTCGGCTGCCGCACTGGCTGCCGGACTTCCTCACCCCGACCAATCACGCCACGGAGGCGGCGGCCGCGCTCGACGAGGTCGCCGCCACCCCGACGGCGACCCTGGACGCCGAACTCCGACCCCGGATCGAGGCCGGCGACCTGCCGCCCCGGGTCGCCCCCCTCGCCGCCGGGGACCCGGTCGCGCGGCAGCGGCTCCGCGCGGCGATGGGCGCCTTCCACGCTGTCGCGGTGGCGCCGTACTGGCCGACGATCGTGGCGGCGGTGCACGCCGACCGGGCGGCGCGCGGACACACCATGGTGGACGTCGGGATCGACCGGGTGCTGCGCGATCTCAGCCCGTACCTGCGCTGGGCGCCGTCCGGCGCGACCTACCGGCTGTCGTACGAGTGCGCCTTCGGCACCGACCTGGACGTCGTCCCGGACGGCCGGGGCGTCACCCTGGTGCCGTCCTACCTCCTGCCGCAGCCCTGCGTCCTCGACGACCCGGACGGCCCGCTGGTGCTGGCCTACCCGATCCGGCCGACCCGGCGCGAGCTGACCACCGGCCAGCCGCTCGCCGACCTGCTCGGGCGGACCCGGGCGGCGGTGCTGGGCGCGATCGTCGGCGGTCCGAGCACCTCGCAGGTCGCCCGGACGGTCGGCATCTCGATCGCCTCGGCCAGCCAGCACACGACCACGCTGCGCTCGGCCGGGCTGATCACCACGCACCGGGCCGGCTCCGCGGTGCGGCACGCGCTGACCCCGCTCGGCGAGCACCTGCTGCGGGCCGCCCGGACCGGCCAGGTCGCTCCAGCCGCCCAGGCCGCCCAGGCCGCTCCAGCCAACAGCGCCGGTCAGGTCGGTGCGGGACGGCCCGGGCGGCCCGCGGCGGCGGTCACTCGCCGGTGACGCCGTCGATGCGTTCCCGGATCAGGTCGGCGTGGCCGTTGTGCCGGGCGTACTCCTCGATCATGTGCACGTAGACCCAGCGCAGGTTGAAGGTCCGGCGCTTCGGGCCGACCTCGGTGAAGGTCTCGTCCAGGGAGCGGCCCGCGGCGGCGGCCCGGGCCAGCGCCACCTCGCGGTGGAAGGTGGCGAAGTCGGCCTCCGCGTCGGCGTCGCTCACGTCGTGGTCGGCGTCCGGGTTGTCCGGCGTGTAGTAGGGGTAGTCGACCTTCTCGCCGGCGAAGTTCTCCCGGAACCACCAGGCCTCCACCTCGGCCAGGTGCCGGACCAGGCCCAGCAGGGTGAGCCCGGAGGGCTCGACGCTCGGGGTGCGCAACTGGTCGGCGGTCAGCCCGGCGCACTTGAGCAGCAGGGTCTGCCGGTGGTAGTCGAGCCAGCCCTCCAGCATGGTGCGCTCGTCGCCGACGGTGGGCTCGGGGGTCCGGACGATCTCCGGTGCTCTCCAGGTCATGCCGGCCATCCTGCTGGTTGGCACCGACAACCGGCG
This sequence comes from Micromonospora sp. S4605, assembly GCF_003176715.1. NCBI lineage: Bacteria > Bacillati > Actinomycetota > Actinomycetes > Micromonosporales > Micromonosporaceae > Micromonospora > Micromonospora sp. S4605. The sequence goes on along the minus strand of NZ_QGSW01000086.1, from coordinate 11,971 downwards.
AACGGTTATCAGGGCACCACGACCACCGGCCAGCGGCCGGCGCGGACCAGGCGGGTGGCGACCGAGCCGACCAGCCGGTGCCCGGCCTGCTCGGACGCGCCGACCACCACCAGGTCCGCCCGGAACTCGTCGGCCGCCGCCCGCAGTTCGGTGTACGCGTCACCGCGTCGGCACACGAAGGTCACCGGCAGCCCCAGCTCCTCGGCGCCGCGCCGGCACTCCCGGCGCAGCTCCTCGGTCAGCTCGTCGTGGCAGCGTTCCAGCGCGCCGGCGTCCACCCCGGGCACCAGGGCGGTGAACCCGGCGTTGGCGCGCACGTGCACCACCACCAGGGCGGCACCCTGCCGGCGGGCGAGGCCGGCCGCGTACCAGCCGGCCCGCTCGGAGGTCCGGGTGCCGTCCACGCCCACCAGCACCACCCGGGGCCCGTCCGTGCCCCGTTCGAAGGGCAGCGGACGGGTGCGGGGGCCGTAGTCCTCCCGTTCCCGAGGGGCGTCGACGGTCACGTCAGCTCCGTTCTCCGGTCTTGATCACGGCGGCTCCGGCACCGGCCGCCACCGTCGATTCTTGCTCGATCTCGGCGGCGACCGGGTCGCTGGTGTTCCGGCGCAGCGGCACCTCCCGGATGAAACAGACAGCGATCAGGGCGATCAGCCCGAACGGGGCGGCGACCAGGAAGATGTCACCGGCCGCGTGGCCGTACGCGCCCTCCACCACGGCCCGGACCGGTGCCGGCAGGGTGTGCACGTCCGGCAGCGGGCCGCCGCTGCCCGAGCGGGAGGTGGGGATGCCCAGCGCGGTCAGCCCCTCGACGAGGTAGTCGTTGACCTTGTGGGCGAGCACCGCGCCGAGCGCGGCCACGCCCACCGCGCCGCCGAGGCTGCGGAAGAAGGCGACCACCGAGCTGGCCGCCCCCAGCTCGTGCGTGCCGACGGTGTTCTGCACCGCGAGCACCAGGTTCTGCATGCTCATGCCGAGCCCGACGCCGATCACCGCCATGTAGCCGGCGAGCAGGACGAAGCTGGTGTCGGCGCGGAGCGTGCCCATCAGCGCGAAGCCGACGGTGAGCAGCGCCGTGCCGGCGACCAGGTAGCGCTTCCAGCGGCCGGTGCGGGTGATCAGCCGCCCGGTGACCGTGGAGGAGATCAGCAGGCCGAGGATCATCGGCAGGGTCATCAGGCCGGACATGGTCGGGCTCTGCCCCCGGCTGATCTGGAAGTACTGGCTGAGGAAGACCGAGGCGCCGAACATGCCGACGCCGACCGCGACGCTGGCGACGGTGGCCAGGGTGATCGTCCGGGACCGGAACAGGTGCGGCGGGATCATCGGCTCGGCGGCGCGCTGCTCGACCCGGATCGCCAGCGCGCCGAGCAGCAGCGCACCGGCCACCATGGCGGCGGTCTGCCAGGAGGCCCAGGCGAACGAGTCGCCGGCCAGCGAGACCCAGATCAGCAGCAGCGAGACGGCGGCGGTGATCAGCGTGGCGCCCCACCAGTCGATGGTGGCCTTCCGCTTGGTGACCGGCAGGCGCAGGGTCTTCTGCAGCACCACCAGCGCGGCGAGCGCGAACGGCACGCCGACGTAGAAGCACCAGCGCCAGCCGAGCCAGGAGGTGTCCACGATCACACCGCCGATCAGCGGCCCGCCGATGGTGCCCACCGCCATCACCGCGCCGAGGTAGCCGCTGTACCGGCCGCGTTCGCGCGGAGCGATGATGGTTGCCATGATCACCTGGGCCAGCGCGGTGAGGCCGCCGGCCCCGACGCCCTGGAGCACCCGGCAGGCGATCAGCTGCCCGGTGTCCTGCGCGAGCCCGGCCAGCACCGAGCTGACCACGTAGATCAGCAGGGCGATCTGGACCAGGACCTTCTTGTTGGTCAGGTCGGCCAGTTTGCCCCAGATCGGGGTGGTCGCGGTGGTCGCGAGCAGTGCCGCGGTGACCACCCAGGTGTACGCGGACTGGCCGCCGCCCAGCTCGGTGATGATCCTCGGCAGGGCGTTCGAGACGACGGTGCCGGAGAGGATCGCGACGAACATACCCAGCAGCAGGCCGGAGAGGGCCTCCAGCACCTGCCGGTGGGTCATGTCGACGGCGGTCGCCCGGGCGGGCGCTGGCGCGGAGCTCATCGTGGCTGCCTCCGGCAGGAAGTCGAGGGAGTGCGGCGGGGCGTTGCCCCGGGCAACCGTATGCCTTTGTTGCCTAGAGCAACAACTCTGCCCTGCGAGGCTTTGTTCCCGGCTGGCGGGGTCAGATCAGAGCGGGATCTCGTTGAACCGGGTCAGCAGCCGGGCAAACTCCTCGACGTCCCGGGCCGGCCAGTCCTCCAGCGTCCGGCGGAACTGCCGCAGCCGGGCCGACCGGGCCGCGTCGAACCGCTGCCGCCCCTGCTCGGTCAGGCTGAGCTGGGCGGCCCGCCGGTCGGTCGGGTCCGGGTCGCGGCGGACCAGGCCCAGCGACTCCAGCCCGTTGATCTGACGGCTCAGCGTGCCCTTGCCGATGCCGAGCCGGGCGGCCAGGTCGGTGAGCCGGATCGAGTCGCAGCGGCGCAGCCAGAGCAGCAGGCCGTACGCGTTCGGCTCCAGGTTGGGGTGCACCTCCCGGGCGATCTCCCAGGAGACCGCGCGCCCGCGGCGCAGCAGCACGGTCAGCTCGTGCTCGACCGCCCGCAGCGGCTCCGGAAGCTCGTCGTCCACGCCGTAGAGGGTACGGCCGCCATCAAGCGGCGTCGGTGAGTCGGTGCCGCATCACCGGCCGCAGGTGCCCGTCGCTGGTGGTGCCCTCGATGGTCACCTCGGCCGTACGACCGTTGTGCACCAGGGTGGCCACCGCGTTGCCGAAGTACGGGCCGGCCAGCTTCCGCCAGCGCAGCGCCGGGCGGCGTACCCCGGCCGAGCGGGCCAGCGCCCGGGTGGCCCCGGCCGGGCCGGGCGACCAGCCGAGCCGCATCAGCGGGCGCATCCCGGCCGGCACCTGGTTGTGGATGGGGGAGCAGGTGAGCTGGTGCACCGGGGTGGCCACCGCCGGGTCGTCGAACCGGGCCCGGGCCACGTACGAGTGGTGCACGTCGCCGGAGAGCACGCTGATCGAGGCGGGCGGCGCGTATGCCGGACCGGCGCCGACCCGGTCCCCGGTGGTGCCCGGGGTGCCGCTGCCGAGCCGGGCGAAGAGCGCGCCGAGCGCCTCGAACGAACGGCGGAACGCCGCCCAGTGCTCCAGGTCGAGCCCGCGGCGCAGCTTCTCCGACAGGGTGGCCACCCAGCGCCGGCGGGAGTCGGCCAACTTCTCGTTCCAGGACTCCACGTGGTGGATGCCCGGTGGCAGCAGCCAGGGCAGCGAGGACCCCACCACCAGATGGTCGTAGACGCCGTGCGCCTGGTCGAGGAACCAGGACCACTCGCCCGGCGGCAGCATCGCGCGCTGGCCCGGCTCCAGCACCCGGCTGCACCGGTTGTCCAGCATCACCAGCCGGGTCCGGCCCAGGTCGAGCGCGTAGCTCCACTGGTACTGCACCGCGCGCCAGCGCTCGGTGTCGTGCGCCAGGTCGCTCTCCTGGTCGACCCGGTGCCCGAACTCGCGCAGCACGCCGGTGGCGTCCTCGGCGGCGGTCACCTTGGCGAAGACCGGGTCGGCGGCGATCTCGTCCGGGGAGAGGTTGCCCAGGTGCTGGTAGACCCAGTACGAGGCGAGCCCGCTGCCGATCCGCTCCGCCCACCAGGGCTGCCGCCGGGCGTCCGTCCGCCACGACGCGGAGGTGTTCCAGTCGTCGATGATCTCGTGGTCGTCGAAGATCATCACGCTCGGCACGGTGGAGAGCAGCCAGCGGATCTCCGGGTCCCGCCAGGACTCCAGGTAGAGCTTGGTGTACTCGTCGAAGCTCACCACCTGGTCGCTGGGGGCGTCCTTGGGCCGCCGCCGGCGCCGCTTCAGCAGCCGGCGCACCGTGGGCGAGGTCACGTCCGCGTACACCTGGTCGCCGAGGAGCACCAGCAGATCGGGCAACGCGGCCGGATCCGGGTCGGCCATCAACCGCCGGGCGTACGCGTCCAGCGCGTCCGGCGGCAGCCGCCGGGTGGTGGCGTGCTGGGTGGTCTCCCGGCAGGAGCCGAAGATCAGGCGGACCGGCTGCTCCCGGTCGTCCGCCGCCCGGGTGCGGATCACGCTGGGCGGGAAGCCGCTGTCCGGCACCGGCCAGGCGACCTCGCCGTCGACCAGCACCTCGTAGCGGGTCGACCGGTCCGGGGCGAGCCCCTCCACCACGACCAGCGCGTAGTGGTGGTCGTACGCGGAGAAGGTGGGCGCGCTACCGACGGCGCTGTCGGCCGTGCGGACGGTGACCACGGCGGGCGCGCTGGTCTCGACCCAGACGGTGGCCCGCGTGCCGACGACCCGCCGCAGCAGGGGGCCGATGAGCAGGTGTGCCGCGGGCATGGTGGACCTCCGAGGTGAGCGGACTTCTTCTTTACTACCCCGCCGGCGGTCGCACCACTGCTGGCTGCGGCCGAGCCTACCGCCGGCGGATGTGGCCCGCGGGGTGCGGTGGCTGGGACGCCGTCGCCGCCATCTGACAGGATTTCGGCATGACGGAATACCTCCTCATCGCCCTCGCCCTGCTCGGCGTGCTGATCCTGGGTGCCATCGGGCTGGTCGTGCCGCGGCTGCGCCGGCGGCCGGCGCCGCCGCTGCCGAAGGAGGAGGTGCGGACCCGGGCGGAGGAGGATCTCGCCGGCCCACCGGTGGTGGCGCCGGAGGCCGACCTGGCCACCGGCATCCTGGTGGAGCCGCCGGTCGTCGAGGCCCCGGCGCCGGTGCTGGAGGTGCCCGAGCCGACCGCCGGGCGGCTGGTCCGGCTGCGCTCCCGGCTGTCCCGCTCGCAGAACGTCTTCGGCAAGAGCCTGCTCGGCCTGCTCAGCCGGGACCGGCTTGACGAGGACGCCTGGGAGGAGATCGAGGACAGCCTGATCACCGCCGACGTCGGCATCGACGCCACCCGCGAGATCGTCGACCGGCTGCGCGAGCGCACCCGGGTGCTCGGCACCCGGTCCGGCGAGGAACTGCGCGCCCTGCTCGCCGCCGAGCTGGTCAACGCCCTGGACCCGACGCTGGACCGCTCCCTGCACACCGCGCCCAAGGTCGGCGCGCCGGCGGTGCTGCTGGTGGTCGGCGTCAACGGCGCCGGCAAGACCACCACCTGCGGCAAGATCGCCCGGGTGCTGGTCGCCGACGGCCGCAGCGTCATCCTCGGCGCGGCCGACACCTTCCGGGCCGCCGCCGCCGACCAGTTGGAGACCTGGGCCGGCCGGGTCGGCGCGGAGACCGTCCGGGGCCCGGAGGGGGCCGACCCGGCCAGCGTCGCCTTCGACGCTGTCAAGCGGGGGATCGACGCCGGCGTGGACACCGTGCTGATCGACACCGCCGGGCGACTGCAGAACAAGGTCGGCCTGATGGACGAACTCGGCAAGGTCAAGCGGGTGGTGGAGAAGCACGGCCCGATCGACGAGACCATCCTGATCCTGGACGCCACCACCGGGCAGAACGGCCTGGAGCAGGCGCGGGTCTTCACCGAGGTGGTCAACGTGACCGGCGTCGCGCTGACCAAGCTCGACGGCACCGCCAAGGGCGGCATCGTGATCGCCGTGCAGCGCAAGCTGGGCATACCGGTGAAGCTGGTCGGGCTCGGCGAGGGGCCGGACGACCTGGCCCCGTTCGATCCCGCACAGTTCGTCGACGCACTGCTGGGCACTGAAGCCCCCGGACGGGACGCGTAACCTCGAAGTGACGACTGACGATCGCGCCTACGCGGGGTGGCGCGACCCCAGCCACCCGGCGCCACGCCTCGGGAGACCGTACGTGACTTCGCAGGAGATCCCGCTGCACGGCGGGAACGTCAGCACCGTGGTCCGGGTCGGCGACACGGTGCGGCGTAACGCCGGCCCGTGGACGCCGAGCGTGCACGCCCTGCTGCGGCACCTGGAGTACGTCGGCTTCACCGGCGCCCCCCGCGCCCTCGGCATGGACGAGCGCAACCGGGAGGTGCTGTCGTACCTGGAGGGGGAGTGCGGGGAGTACCCGCTCGCCCCGCACTGGGTCACCGACGAGGCCCTGGTCACCGTCGCCACCATGCTGCGGATGTTCCACGACGCCCAGTACGGCTTCGTCCCGCCGCCGGGGGCGGTCTGGCGTTCGTTCGGCCCGCCGCCGCCGGACACCGAGGTGATCTGCCACCACGACGCCGCCCCGCACAACGTGATCTGGCGGCCGGACGGCACCCTCGGGCTGATCGACTTCGACCTGGCCTCGCCCGGCGCGCGGATCTACGACGTGGCGTACGCGGCCTGGACCTGGGTGCCGATCTTCTCCGACCGGGACTCGATCACGCTCGGCTGGAAGCACCCGGACCGGCCGCGGCGGCTGCGCCTCTTCGCCGACGCGTACGGGCTGATCCCGCGGGACCGGCACCGGCTGATCCGGACCATCCGCAAGCGGATCGTCGACCACGTGGAGGGGATCCGCCGGATGGCCGCGGCGGGTGAGCCGGCGTTCGTCCGGATCGTGCACAAGGGCCACCTGCGCCGGCCGATGCGCGACCTGCGGCTGCTCGACTACGAGCGGCACGCCCTGGAGTACGCCCTCCGCTGACCGGTTCGGCCGTTTTCGTCCGAGCTCGTTCCCGCCGTCCGCCCCGGCGGTGAGGTTCTCTTCACACGTCCGAAACAAGCCGTCACCGGACGGAAATCGACGGGTGACGCTGGAGGAAACAGCCAGCGGCGAGGCTTCCGCCCATCCGGCGTACGGGCGACGCTGCCCCGGAAGCCGTGAAGGAGGGAACTTCACCGTTAGGAGGCCAGCGTGCCTGAAGCACCGACGATTGACTCCGGCAACACCGTCTGGTTGCTGGTGTCGACCGCGCTCGTGCTGCTCATGACGCCCGGACTGGCGCTGTTCTACGGCGGCCTCAACCGGGCCAAGGGCGTACTCAACATGATGATGATGAGCTTCTCCGCGATCGGGCTCATCTCCGTTCTGTGGTGGTTCTACGGCTTCAGCATCGCCTTCGGCAGCGATGTCAACGGCTTCTGGGGCGACCCGGGCGCCTACCTCGGCACCAAGACCTTCCTCGCCGAGACCGACCTGTGGGGCGCGACGGCCGAGAACCCCAGCGGCATCGGCGTCCCGCTGTACGTGTTCATGGCCTTCCAGATGGTCTTCGCGGTGATCACCGTCGCGCTGATCAGCGGCGCGATCTCCGACCGGGCGAAGTTCGCCGGTTGGCTGCTGTTCGCCTTCGGCTGGGCCACCCTGGTCTACTTCCCGGTCGCGCACTGGGTCTGGGGCGGCGGCATCATCGGCGGCGACATCCACGCGCTCGACTTCGCCGGCGGCACCGCCGTGCACATCAACGCCGGTGCGGCCGCCCTGGCGGTGGCGCTGGTGCTCGGCAAGCGGCTCGGCTGGCCGCGGGAGGGCATGAAGCCGCACAACATCCCGCTGGTCGCGCTCGGCGCCGGCCTGCTCTGGTTCGGCTGGTTCGGGTTCAACGCCGGTTCCGAGCTGACCGTCGACTCGGTGGCCGCGCTCGCCTTCCTCAACACCCAGCTCGCCACGGCCGCGGCGGTGCTCGGCTGGATCGCCGTGGAGTGGATCAAGGACAAGAAGCCGACCATGGTCGGCGCCTCCTCCGGCGCCATCGCCGGCCTGGTCGCCATCACCCCGGCCTGCGGCTTCATCGCCCCGTGGGCGGCGGTGCTGCTCGGCGTCGTCGCCGGCGCGGTCTGCGCGCTGGCGGTCAGCCTGAAGTACAAGCTCGGCTACGACGACTCGCTCGACGTGGTCGGGGTGCACTTCGTCGGCGGCTGGATCGGCTCGCTCTGGCTCGGCCTGTTCGCCACCAACTCGGTCAACGCGGCCATCTCCGACGTGGTCGGCGCCTCCGACGGCCTCTTCTACGGCGGCGGCCTGACCCAGCTCGGCCGGCAGGCCCTGGCCGGCCTGATCGTCAGCGTCTGGTCGTTCGGCATCGCCTGGCTGCTCGCCTTCGCCATCGAGAAGACGATCGGCTTCCGGGCCCGGCCCGAGGCCGAGGTCGAGGGCATCGACATCGCCGAGCACGCGGAGAGCGGCTACGACCTCTCCCCGGCCGGTGGCGGCAGCGGCGGCGCGTTCGCGCTGGCCGGGATCGGCTCCCCCGGCGCGACCGCGGGCGCCACCAAGCCGGTGGCGGCGCCCGCCGAGCCGGCGTCCGAGCCGGTGGACGAGAAGGTCGGCGGATAACGTTCCTGGGATGGAGGGGTTGGACATGAAGCTGGTGACCGCGGTCATCAAGCCGTACCAGCTGGACGCGGTGAAGGAGGCCCTGCACGCCCTCGGGGTGGCCGGCCTGACCGTCAGCGAGGTCCAGGGCTACGGCCGGCAGAAGGGGCACACCGAGGTCTACCGGGGTGCCGAGTACACGGTCGAGTTCCTGCCCAAGATCCGGGTCGAGGTGCTCACCGACGAGATGGACGTCGAGAAGATCGTGGACGCCATCGTGGCGGCCGCCCGGACCGGCAAGATCGGCGACGGCAAGGTCTGGGTGACCGGGGTCGAGGAGGTCGTCCGGGTTCGTACCGGCGAGCGCGGGCTCGACGCCCTCTGATCACGCACCCACCGACATGACCTCGTTGACCAGGCAGGACGCGTCCGGCACCGACGCGGATCTGGTCAACGAGGTCGTCGGCGTACCCGGGGGGATCGGCGCCGCGGCCCGAGCGGCCCGGGCCGAGGCGTACGACGGCTGGCTGCGGTCGCTGCTGCCGGCGCGGGACGGGGTGGCGCTGCTGGCCGTCGGCGGGCTGGGACGGCGGCAGTGCGCCCCCTACGGCGACCTCGACCTGGTGCTGGTGCACGCCGGGGTGCCGGGCGTCGACGAACTGGCCGCCGCGCTCTGGTACCCGGTCTGGGACGCCGGGCTGCGGCTGGACCACTCGGTGCGGACCGTGCCGGAGGCGCTGTCGGTGGCGCAGGACGACGTGAAGGTGGCCCTCGGGCTGCTCGACGCCCGCCCGGTGGCCGGGGACGCCACGCTCGCCGAGACACTGGTCCGGTCCGCTGCCGACCACTGGCGGCGGACCGCCGTACGCCAGCTGCCGGCGCTGCGGGCGGCCACCACCGCCCGCTGGCAGGCCCACGGCGAGCTGGCCTTCCTGCTCGAAGGTGACCTCAAGGAGGCCGCCGGCGGGCTGCGCGACGTGGGCCTCCTGCGAGCGATCGCGCTGGCCGGCGTCACCGACGCGCTGCGACCCGCGGTCCGCGCCGCGCACCTGCGGCTGCTGGACACCCGCGACGCGCTGCACCAGCAGGTCGGCCGCCGGGTGGACCGGCTGGTGGCGCAGGAACGCGACGGGGTCGCCGCGCTGCTCGGGCTGGACGACGGCGACGCGCTGCTGCGCCGGGTCGCCGGTGACGCCCGGACCGTCAGCCACGCCCTGGACGACGCCTTCCGGGCGGTGGACCGGCTCCGGTCCGGGCGCCGCCGGGGCGCCGCCGGGCGCCCGGTGCGCCGGCCGGTGGCCCGGGACGTGGTGGAGCACGACGGCGAGCTGGTGCTGGCCCGGACCGCCATCGGGGCGCGCCCCGACCCGAGCCTGTCGCTGCGGGTGGCCGCCGCCGCGGCCACCACCGGGCTGCCGATCGCCCGGGCCACCTGCGAGTGGCTGGCCGCCTACTGCCCGCCGCTGCCGGCGCCCTGGCCGGTCGAGGCCCGGGCCGCGCTGGTCACCCTGCTGGGCGCCGGCGCCGGGCTGGTGCCGGCCTGGGAGACCTGCGACCGGTACGGGCTGGTGGCCGGCTGGCTGCCGGAGTGGACCCGGCTGCGCAGCCTGCCCCAGCACAACCCGGTGCACCGGTTCACCCTCGACCGGCACCTGGTGCAGACCGCCGCCGAGGCCAGCCGGTACGCCCGCGAGGTGGAACGCCCCGACCTGCTGCTGCTCGGCGCCCTGCTGCACGACATCGGCAAGGGACTCGCTGGCGACCACAGCACGGTGGGGGCGCCGATCGCCGAGGCGGTGGCCGCCCGGATCGGCCTGCCCGGGCCCGAGGTGGCGCTGATCGGCACGCTGGTCCGGCTGCACCTGCTGCTGCCCGACGTGGCCACCCGGCGCGACCTCGCCGACCCGAAGACCATCGCCGGGGTGGCCGGGGCGGTCGGCGACCCGGCCACCCTCGACCTGCTGCACGCGCTGGTCCGCGCCGACGCCGCCGCCACCGGGCCGGCCGCCTGGTCGGACTGGAAGGGCCGGCTGGTCGCCGAACTGGTCGGGCGGGTCCGGACCGCGCTGGACACCGGGGCGCTGCCCGCCCCGCCCGCCCCGGACCCGGCGCTGGTGGCCGGGCCGCTGCCGGTCGTACACCTGAGCGGGGACCAGGTGGCGGTGGCCGCGGCGGACCGGCGCGGCCTGCTCGCGACGGTGGCGGGCTGCCTGGCCCTGCACCGGCTGGAGGTGATCTCCGCCGACGCCACCACGGTGGACGGGCGGGCGCTGGTGCAGTGCCGGGTGCAGCCGCGCTACGGCCTGCCGCCGGATCCGATCGCGCTCGGCAGCGACCTGCGCCGGGCGGTGGCCGGGGACGTCTCGGTGACCCAGCGGCTGCGCGGCCGGGCGTTGGCCGCGCGCGGGTCGGCGGCGGCGCCCCGGGTGGTCTGGCACCGCGAGGCGGCCACCGACGCGGTGCTGCTGGAGCTGCGCGCCGCCGACGCGGCCGGCCTGCTCTACCGGGTGGCCGGCGCCCTCGACGAGGCCGGCGCGCAGGTGCGCGCCGCCCGCATCTCCACCCTGGGCGGGGACGTGGTGGACGCGTTCTACCTGGTCGGCGGCTGGCCGGACGACGACACCCGGGCCCGCCTGGAGGCCGCGGTCCTCGGCGCGGTCTGACCCGGCGGGTACGTCCGGCGACGTAGCCGCGGTGCCGTCCGCGGACGCACGACGGCGGGTGCCGGCCGGGGCAGAATGACCGCCATGCGGGAGCGGCGGCGGGACAACCGGTGGCAGCTGGCCGCCGACGCCGTCCTGGCCCTGGCGCTGCTGGCGTTCGGGCTGCTCGCCACCCCGCTGGCCGGCGCCAACCAGCCCGGCTCGGTGCCGGTCGATGCCGCCTGCCGGGCCCTGCTGGCGGTGGCGGCGCTGGCCCTGGTGGCGCGCCGGCTCGCCCCGCTGGCCACGCTCGCCGTGGTCACCGTGGCAACCTCGGCCTACCTGGTGCTCGGCTATCCGTACGGGCCGGTGCAGCTCGCCTTCCTGGTCGCCGGCTACACCGCGGCGGCCCGGCTGCCGGTGCGCCGGGCCGGGGTGGCGGCCGGGGCGGCGCTGGCCGTGCTGCTGGTGCACGTGTTCTGGTCCCGGGGGCCGGAGCCGGGCTGGTTCGGGATCCTGCCCGCCTCGGCCTGGGTGGTCGTACCGTTCGCGCTGGGGGTCGCCGTGCGGGTCAACCGGGAGAGCGCGGCCCGTGGCCGGGCCGAGGCGGCCCGGCGGCGGGCCGACGAGGAGCGGCTGCGTATCGCGCAGGAGGTGCACGACGTGGTGGGGCACGGCCTGGCGGCGATCAGCATGCAGGCGGAGGTCGCCCTGCACCTGCTCGGCAAGCGTCCGGAGCAGGCCGAGATCGCGCTCACCGCGATCAGCCGCACCAGCCGGGAGGCGCTCGACGAGCTGCGGGTCACCCTCGGCGCGGTGCGCCGGGGCGGCGGCCGGGAGCCGGTGCCCGGGCTGGCCCGGCTGGACGCGCTGCGCGAACGGCTGGCCGACGCCGGGCTCGCCGTGACGTTGCGGGTCACCGGCGAGCCGCGCGAGCTGCCGGGGGCGGTGGACCTGGCCGCGTACCGGGTGGTGCAGGAGGCGCTGACCAACGTGCTGCGGCACGCCGGGGTGGCCGAGGCGGAGGCGACGGTCGGCTACGGCGGGGACGCGCTCACCGTGGAGGTGCTCGACCGGGGGG